>SLQK01000295.1 GCA_007131525.1 Nitriliruptoraceae bacterium
AGGGTGACCGGCTTGACCTCGTGGAGCGATCCGGTGGCCTTCCCACGCCCTCGTGGGGTGCGGATCGCGTCGTAGACGTACGCCTCGGACATGGCCGTCTCCTCGAGCTCGGTCGGCTGATCGCGGTGATGACGGACTCCCCCCGCCACCTCGTCGGGAACGGTACGTCAACCTTCGTTCCCTCGACACATCCTCCGGGTCACCGGTCGCCCACGACGCCGCCCCGACCCCATGCCCGCGACCTCACCCGCAGTCGGGTGCCACCGTCGCGCCGGCCACGGCCGACCGCACCAACGCCACCGGGGTCGCCACGCCACGTCCGTCGGCGGTGCGGGCGAAGACCTGACCGACGACCCGGCCGTCGCCGTCCAGCACGGGCGACCCCGACGCGCCCGCACCCACCTCCAACGCGAGCAGGAGGCGGCTGGGCTCCACACGGTCGACCCGGCCGTCGCGCAGGGTGGGTCGAGCGCCGGGGAAGCCGACGGTGATGATGGGCTGGCCGAGCGCGGCGCTCGGGCCGACCTCGAGGGCGGGAGGGGTCGCGTCCTCATCGAGCACCAGTACGGCGACGTCCGCGGTCTCAGCCAGCAGCACGGCGCGGACCTGCGAACCCGGTCCGGCGTCCAGGGGCTGGACGATGGTCGACCGTGCCGCCGCGACGACGTGGCGGTTGGTGATGACCGTGGGCGTCCCGTCGAGCTCGAGGCTGAACGCGCTGCCGCTGCGCGATCGCCCCGCACAGTCGACGCTGCGGACCAGCAGCAGCGACTCGGTGATCGCCGCGTCCTCGCCGAGCGCCTCCTCGACCGCCCCGCCGGCGCTGATGATGGCGAGACGAGTCAGCGCCCACCCACCGGCCGGCACCAGCATGGCGAGCACGACGAGCACGCCCAGGGCGACCCGGAGACGGCCGAAGACCCGGGCCATCGTGGTCTGGAACCCGGCCAGATCATCGGGGTCCTGCGACCCGGGCGCCGGGTCGGTGCGCCCGGTCGCGTCGGGACCGTCCGGTCGCCGCGCCGCGTCCTCGCGGTCGGTGTCCGTGGGACCGGACCGGCTCGTCGCCTGCGGGTCCGTGGAGCGCCCCTCCTCGCGGTCGGGCTCGTCGGGTCCGGCCCCGTTGGCGGACGGTGGCTCTCGATCGGTCACGGGCACCACCCGGGCTGGTGAGGGGCCGACGGTAGCGAGCGTGCCCCCGCGGCGGTCGCACGCTGGCGAGGGCGTCATCCACAGGTCGGCCAACCCGGCCTTGCGCCCGTCACAGGTCGAACGTATGTTCGCATCATGAGCCCTCACCCCACCCCCTGCCCCCCACCGCCGGTCGCGACACGGTCGTCCCGGGCCGCAGCGCCGCACCCAGCGGGTCGACGTCGACCGCGGGCGCACAGCCGGGGCGACCGCGCACCCCGTCTGGCCCGGGAGCACCTCGCCAACTACGACACCGGGCCGACGCGCCCTGGCCCCGTCCCGGACCGGCCCGGCACCGCCCCGGTCGACGGACACGCTGCCCCGGACGTCCCCGGTGGGACCATCGGGATGCCTCCGGAACAACCACCGCATCCGGTCGACGACGCCGCCTGGCGCTACCTCCACGATCTGGACGAGCCCCGGCCGGGCGATGGCACCCCACCCTTCGGGCTCCCGGTCCTGGCCGAGATCCCGGGGCTGGCGACGGTGCTGGAGCAGCTCCGGGAGGCCGACCGGCTCATCGCGCGCGCCCTGGAGGGCATCCTGCTCCTGCAGGACCACGCCGACGTGATCGGGACCACCGGCGTCAGCCTCGACACCTGGTTGGCAACGATCGCCCGTCGGACGAAGTGCGACGCCCGCATGCTGCTGTCGGCGGCGGAGATGATCCGCCGCCTGCCGACGCTGCGGGCAGCCTTCCAGGAGGGTCGCATGTCGTGGGCGCAGGTACGAGCGGTCGCGCTCAAGGCCCGGCCGCTGCCGTGCTCGCTGGACGACCGGGTGGACGAGGCGGTGGCAGCGGCGCTGGACGGTGCCGCTGGCGCCGAACCCGATGCGGTCACGCGGGTCATCGCCTGGTCGCTGGCGGCCCTGCAGCCGCGGGAGGTCGCCCAGCAGGAGAGCCGGGAGCAACAGCGCGAGTTCCTCGGCATGCAGCCCCGGCCGGACGGGTCCGGGGGCCGGCTGTGGGGCGAGTTCTCCGGGACATCCTGGGCGGTGCTGGACGCCGCACTGAACGACGCGACCCGGACCGACACCGGCGCAGGATCGCAGGGCGGAGACGGTGACCACCGCGACACCGGCCCGTCGGCCGGCGCCGAGGCGGGTGGCACGCGGCGGGCGGCTCGGCTCGTCGAGCTCCTCGATCAGCGCCTCGCCGGTGGTCATGGTGGCGACCGCCCCGAGGTCGCAGCGGACGGAGACGACGGCGAGGCTCAGGCACCCCGACGCGCGGCGCCGAGCCGACCTCAGCTGCTGCTCCGCGCGGACCTCGACACCCTGCTCGACCGCGAGCAGACCCCCGGGGCGCTGCTGACCAGCATCCTCGGCGGGCAGGTGCGGGCGAGTGCCCCGACGGTTCGGCGGCTCGTCGAGGAGCGCGGCGCCGACCTCCGCACGGTGATCCTGGACGACACCGGCAGCATCGTGGGCGTCGGTCGGCGCGCGCGGGTCGCGCCCGGATGGCTCCGCGACGCCGTGCTGGCGCTGCACGACACCTGCAGCGCCCCCGGCTGCACCGCACCCGCACGCGCGAGCGAGCTCGATCACGCGCGCCCCTGGCAGCCGGCCCGACCCGAGGACCTCCCTGGCAGCACCGACGTGGGCGAGCTCGCCCCGCTCTGCCCCGAGCACAACCGGCACAAGGAGCGCTCGGGCTGGACCGTGCGACAGTCGACCGACGGCCGCCGCAGCTGGACCCATCGCCGCAGCGGCCTGACGACCCGGACCATCCCGGCCACCTGGCGACCACAGGCCGGGACCCCACCTGACGTCCCCGACGAACCGGAGGGATGAGCGCCGACCGGCCCGGTCCGCTCCTTCGCCGCGGAGCAGAGGTCAGGCGATCCGCTCCACGAACCCCGCCAACTGCTGCAGGTTGCGGACCTCGACCATCTCGTCGACGTACCGGGCGTAGCTGGCTGCGATCGAGTCACCGCTGTCCCAGAAGCGGCGCGGCTCGGGGTTCAGCCAGTACACGTGCCGTGACCGACGCTGGAGATCGGACAGCACCCACGCCGCCGACTGGCGGTGGTTGTTGCGCGCGTCCCCGAGGATCAGCACGGTCGTGCGCGGGCCCAGGTCCTCGGCGTAGGTGCGGTGGAAGCTCTCCAGCGCACGGCCGTAGTCGGAGTGACCATCGAGCCAGACCAGCTCGGCTTCGACCAGCATCCGGCGCATGGCCTCGTCCACCTCGCCGCTGGCGAACCAGGGGGTCACCTCGTCCAGGGCATCGATGAACGCGAAGGAGCGGACGGTGGAGAACTGCTCCTGGAGGGCATGGACCAGGTGGAGCGTGAACCGGGAGAAGGACGCCACCGAGCCCGAGACGTCGCACAGCAGGAACAGCTCGGGCTTGTGGGGGCGACGGGGCCGGAAGGTCGGCTCGAAGGGGACCCCACCGGTGATCAGCGACCTCCGGACCGTGCGCCGCACATCGAGTCGACCATCCCGACCGACCTTGCGCCTCGTGGCGACCCGGGTCGCCAGCTTCCTGGCCAGGGGTCGGATCTGGGCTCGGAGCTCCTGCTGCTCCTCACGGCTCAGGTGGAACAGGTCCCGCTCCTCGATGGGCGGACGGACGACCCGGTCAGCCACCTGCTCGAGGCCACGGTCGGCCGCGGCATGACGACGGATCTGCGCGTCGACCTCCTGCCGGAAGGCGCGGATGCGACGCTCGAACTCGTCCCGCAGCAGGCGTTCCTCCAGGGCTGACAGGTCGTCGTCGCTGTCGTCCTGCGCGCGGCGCAGCAGCTCGGTCAACAGCCGGTGCGGGTCCACCGCGCGGTAGACCTTGTACTGGAAGTAGGTGACGCGACCGTCGCGCCCCTCGACCCGCCCGAACCGCTCGACCGCCGCCCGTGCCGCCCGACGGATCGCGTGGTCGTCACCACTGCCGAGCGCCTCCACCAGCGACCGCAACCACGCCTCCGGGTCACCCTCGTCCTCGCCAGCTTCGTGTGGTCGATCGGTGCCGTCACCGTCCGCGGCCGAGCTCGGAGCGACCAGCCGGGCGGGGAAGTACAGGTCGAAGAGCTCGTCGAAGGCGTCCCGCTGCGTGCGGGCCGTCACGGTCACCGCCGCCAGCGCCTCACGCAGCTGCTCCCGGTCGAGCAGCTCGACGTACCGCAGCGCCCGCACGGCATCGATCGCGCCGGCCTGCGCCGCAGGCAGGCCGGCCCGCCGCAGGGCGGCGACCAGGTCGAGCACACGCGCCAGGACCCCGGCGAGCGGTGGCGGCTCCTCCGCGAGCACCGCGGGGAGGCCATCGGGGTCCTTCGGCACCGCGTGCTCCTCACCGTCCGGGGCCGGCTGCCGACCGGACCCGCGGCCGCCACGGTAGCCAGCGTTCGTGCCCCACGGTCTCAGCTGACCGGCGGGCCCCCAGCGAAGGTGACCACGGCTCGTGCCTCCTCCTCACCCACCAGGAGGAGGCTGACGCCCCCCGGGTGACGCACGACGTCGATGACGGGCAGCGGCAGCTCGGTCGGGTCGACAGCGGGGTCGCTGACACCGGGATCGGGACCGGCCAGCAGCACCAGGCTGCCACCCGTCGCCACGGCGGCGCCCCCCGCGTCGAGTGGGGCGATCCCGGCGCCCTGGCGCCCCGCCGCCGACCCACTGGTGCCGGCAGCCAGCTCCAACGCCGCGCGCACCTCAGCCGGGCGCACCGGACCTTCCAGCACCCGGCTCGCATCGTCGCGCGACTCGAGGACCCGCGTCTGCCCGCGGGCCTGGTCGATGAGCACCACCTGGGCCGCCCCCTGGCGGGTGGACGCCGCGACGACGCGGTCGGTCGGTTCCAGCGCGACGTCCCAGCGGACCGACCCGTCGGCGGTCTCCAGGGCGAGCAACCGCTGGGCTCCGACGAACTGGGCGTCCTGCTCGGCCTCCTCGTCGGCACGCCCCGACCCATCGACGGCCCGCAGGACGATCAGCGAGAGGTCCTCCCCCACCGCGACGACCTCGGCGCGCGTCGGGCCGTCCTCCGTGAGCGCGACACCGGCCGCCGCCAGCTCATCACGGTCGAGGCTCCACAGCGGCGTGCCGTCGCGACGGTCGACCGCGGTCAGCACGGGCGCGTCCTCACCAGGGGTGGTGCGGGTGCCGGCCACGATCACGTTCGGACCCATCCCGGCGGTCAGTCGGGCACCGGCCAGTCCCGCCGGCGCCATCGGGAGCACGAGGCGGGCCGACCAGACCTGGCCGGCGACCGGGTCACGCAGCTCGAGCTCCGGATCGTCGCCGTCCTCGTCGATGCGCAGCAGCAACAGCTGCCCATCACCGGCAGCGAGGTGGAACGCCAGGGGGCTGCCGACCAGGGCGGTGTCCTGGCAGGTCAACCCGCCCAGGTCCGCGTCCAGCGGCTGGAGCGCGTCCACCTGACCGGTGAGCGGGTTGGTCAGCGCCAGGCTGTAGAGGTGCGGCCCGTCACCGACCGCGGTCCCGGTCCCGAGGGAGACCGC
>SLQK01000300.1 GCA_007131525.1 Nitriliruptoraceae bacterium
ATGTAGTCGTCGACGGTGATGGGCGTGCCGTCGGACCAGACCGCGTCGTCACGGATCGTGTAGGTGACGCTGAAGGGATCCTCGGTGAACTCCGCCTCGCCGTCGATCAGGTAGGGCTCGAGGGAGAGGTCAGGCTGGATCTTGTAGGTGTCCGGGAACACGTTGTTGAACACCTTGGAGGTGACCAGCGAGTTCCCGTCGATCAGGTAGCCGTTGAGGATCGTCGGCTCCTGCTCGTCACCGAACAGCACCGTGCCGCCCTGGACGACGGCTGCCTCCTCCTGCTCCTCCTCCTCGACCTCTTCCTCCTCGGGCTCCTCGACGGGGTCGGGATCCGGGGCGTCTTCGGTGTCGTCGCCACAGGCCGCGAGGGCCAGGGCGAGCGCGCTCAGCAGCACTGGCCACCGCCAGCGCCGAACGAGGTGTGACCTCATATGTCGACTCCTTGAGTCACTGTCGTGGACTCGAGGCTTCCCCGCTGCGGTGGGTCGGGCCCGACCGCCTGGCCGCCGATCGACGACCGCGAGGTTCCCCTGGTTCTGGTGGATGCGGACGGACGTCCCGGCCGCGCCATGTCTGCGGGCGAACCCGCGCGTCGCGTCGGGCGTTCCCCCGTGCCGGCGGGAACCCCTCCTACGACTGAGGTAGGACGGTACCAGCATCCCCACCTCACGCATGGGAGGTGGCTGCCGGTGTCCGCGGGGCGAACGTCGACGCCAGGGGCGTCACGTCCGCTGCGCTGGCGGTGGACATCGTGCTGCCGCCCGGTCGCCGCGTCAGTTGGGCAGCGGTGGTGCGCCACGCCGGTACAGGCTGGTCGGCGTCGTTCCGGGACCTGGCCGGGCGGCCTGGAGATCGGTGCTGCCTCCGGCCACCAGCAGCGCGGCGAGGTGGTCGTACTCCTCACGGCTCTCGGGTTGGTCGGTGAGCATCCAGCGACGTCGTCCATGCCCTGCGGCCATCAGTCCCCCTCGGACCCGGTGCCGCTCGACCGGGTCGGAGCTGCGCGCCGCCCGGACGGCGGCGAGGCGCGGGGTCGGGGCGCGCTGGATGGCCGCCACCTCGGTGAAGGGAAGGACGTGACGGCGGAGCAGGCAGTGCCGCTCGATCCCGTCGGGACCGATGACCACGTAGCGGGGGAAGTCCCGACCGGCGAGGAGCGCGGTGCCAGCGCCGGCTGCGAGCAGGGTCCAGGCCACGACGCCGCCGCCCGTCGAGGTCAACGCGAGCAGCCCGAGCACCAGCAGTCCGGGCGGGACGAGGCCGGCGGACAACAGCCCCACCCAGGTGGGGTAGAGGACCAGGTGCCGCGCACCGCCGTGCACGCCCACCCCCGGGCGTGGCAGCTCCCTGTCTGGCATGCACTGGTCCCGGTCCGCGGCCGATCAGGTGGCACGCAGGGTACTGACCGCCGCCGACCGACCGCTGCGCGGCAGCCCGGCGTGAACGTCCGTGGTGGGCGTCGCGGACCCTGTCCACAGCCACGTCCGGGCGCTACGCTGCGGCCAGAGGCCGCGCGAGGCGAGCTCGCGGGGGAGAGAGCTAGAGGAGACCGACCGTGGCGCGTCGGAACGATCCCATCGAGACCCTGCTCGGACCACTGGAGCAGGACGTCATGGAAGCCGTGTGGCAGCTGGGTGAGTCCACGGTCCGCGACGTCCACAACCTGCTGTCGTCGAGCCGTTCGATCGCCTACACGACCGTGATGACCACGATGACGCGGCTGGCCAACAAGGGGTTGCTGCTGCGCGACACCGAGGCGCTCGCCCACCGCTACCGCCCGGCCGTCACCCGCGAGCACTACGCCCGCTCCACCGTCGAGGGCGTCATGGGCTGGCTCCTCGACCGCTTCCCGGAGCCTGCCGCCGCCTACCTCGCGGATGTCGTCGAGGGGGTCGACGACGAGAGCCTCGCTGACCTGCGGGCGGCAGCCGCTCGCCGACGCGACCGAGAACGCTGATCGCGGTGGACCTCGGCGTCCTCCTCTCCGTCCCGCTCGAATCGGTCACGATCCGAGCGGTGATCGCCTCCCTCGCGGCGGTGCTCGTCGCGCGTCTGCTGTTGCGGTCCGGGCTGCGCTGTCCGCAGGTCCGCGTGCTCGCCGCGATCGTGCCGCTGTTGGCGCTGGTGGCCGTCGTCCTGCTGTCGGGGACCCAGCTGCGCCTGCCCACGGTGATGCTGCCGGCCGACGGGGCGAACGCGCTCTCGATCCCGGTGCGGGACGGCTACCTGCACTTCGCTCCGATCACGATCCCGGTGATCGCCGGCGTGTGGGCCTCGGTCGCGTTCGTTCGGCTGTCCCGCCGCGGCCTGGCGATCGGTCGGGTGCGTCGCGAGGCGCGGGCCGCGGTCCAGACCTCTGACACCTCGCCGACCAGGGTGGAGCGCCTGGCCAGCAGCGTCGCGGCTGCCATGGAGGTGCCGGTCCCCGAGGTGGGGGTGGTCGAGCGGTGTCGGGGCGGGGCCTACGTGGTCGGCACGCGCCGGCCGATGCTGGTGGTGGGCAGGGAGCTCCTCGCGGTCCTCGACGACGAGGAACTCGAGGGCGTCGTGGCCCACGAACTGGCCCATGTGCGTCGCCGCGACACCCCCATGGCCAACCTGCTGGGGGTGGTCCGCGACCTGATGTTCTTCGTGCCCGGCGGCGGCTGGGCGGTCGCGCAGCTGCATCGCGAGCGCGAGCTGGCCGCCGACCAGCTGGCGGTCAGCGTCACCCGGCGACCAGGGGCGCTGGCCAGCGGCCTGCTGAAGGTGCTCGATGAAGCCCCGTCCGGAGCTGCCCCGTGCGCTGCCTTGGCGCCCGGTGGCAGCGTCGTCGACCGCGTCCGCGTCCTGGTCGAGGAGTCCGCACCCCCGAGCCCGGTCCGCCGGGGCTCGGAGACCACAGCCGTCGCGGCCGTCGCCGTCGTCTCGGTCCTCGGTGCGCTGGTGGTGCCCGCGGCGCTCACCGGGGCCGATCGCGAACGCGAGGCCGTGGCACTGGTGTGGTCCACGACCCCGCCCGTGGAGGCCGAGAGCCCGGCGCCGGGTGAAGCGCGCGCCTTCGACACCTACCGGCGGACCGCCCTGGAGGTCCAGCCGACGACCGTTCGGGTCTACGGACAGTTGGCCGAGAACAGCCAGGACAACCGACGCGCGGCGTTGCACGCCTGCGCTGACCTGGCGACGGGGTGCCCGGTCCCGAAGAGCTCGCCATCTCTGGGTCTTCGGCCGCGCGCCATCACCTTCGATGATGAGGCGCTGCAACGCTGGGAGGCCACCCCCCTCGGCAACTTCGAGTCCGCCGACGGCTTCCGGGTGTTCTGGCTGGCGAACCAGACCGGCTGACGCGCCGGCCGCCGGTGGTACCTTCCCCGGACGCGGTCCCGCACCCACCCGACACCCGTGCCGCCTCCGGAGGCTGACGTGCTCATCGTCATCACGGCTCTGCACATCCTGCTCTCCCTGGCGTTGATCGGGCTGGTCCTGCTCCACCGAGGCCAGGGCGGCGGGCTGTCGGACATGTTCGGTGGTGGTGGCGGCGGCGGGCTGCAGGGCTCCGCGGTCGTCGAGCGCAACCTCGACCGGATCACGGTCATCGTGGGGCTGCTGTTCGTCGGCACCAACTCGCTGCTCGTGGTCTACCTCTGACCATGGGACGGGGACGTCCGGGCCACACCCTGACGGTGCTGCTCGCGGCGCTCTCGGTCCTGCTCACCTGGGGATGCACCTCCGACGCTGACCCCGAACCGCTCCCCGACGACGAGCGCACCGAGGGCGAACCGGACGAGGAACCGGTCGAGGACGCCGGACCGCGTCGCGGCGGCACGCTGCGGGTGGGTCTGGTCGTCGATCCGGTCTCGATCGATCCCAGGTTCGTCGTCGACGACGAGGGGGAACTGCTGGTCGACGCGCTGTTCGACCCCCTGGTGCGCGTCGATGACGCGGGCAGGGTCGTCGCAGCGGCAGCCGAACGGTGGGAGGTGCTGGACGACGGCGCCAGCTTCGTGTTCCACATCCGGGAGGCGACGTTCCACGACGGCACCGCCGTGACCGCCGACGACTTCAAGCGGACCTTCGACCGTCTCGCCGACGCCACCGCCGAACCGCCCTCCTTCCTCGCCTACCTCCTGGCCGACGTGGTCGGCATCGACACGGCACAGGAGCTCGGTGGGGAGCTCGAGGGCGTCGTGGTCGAGGACGACCGTACGCTGCGCATCGACCTCACCTCTCCGCAACCCGCCTTCTTGTCGACCCTGAGCGACCCGAGCCTGGTACCCACCCCGCCGCTGGCCGACGAGGACCTGGAGGCCTACGCCAACGAGCCGATCGGCAACGGCCCCTTCGCGATGGCCGGTCCCCGTGAGCCGGGGGCGTTCCTGCGTCTGGTGCGCTTCGAGGAGCACCACAGCCCCGCCCTGCTGGACGAGGTGCTGTTCACCCTCTACGACCTGGACGAGGGCGAGGAATCCCAGTGGTCCGACCTCGTCGACGGCCAGCTGCAGGTCGCGCAGCTCACCCCGACCCGGCGCGAGGAGGCGGTCGAGCTGTTCGGGCGCTCAGCGGATGGCTACACCGGACCGGGGGTGCTCGATGGGGTGCGCTCACCGGTCTACCTCTACGGCTTCGACACGACCCAACCACCCTTCGACGACGCCCGCCTGCGCCGCGCCATCTCGCTGGCGATCGACCGCGAGCGGCTCGCCGAGGAGGCAACTGACGGCGTCCGCCTGCCGGCCACCTCCCTCGTGCCGCCGGGCATCCCCGGCGCCCAGCCCGGGGCCTGCGGGGCCTGCGAGCACGACCCCGATGCCGCCCGCGAGTTGCTCGGCGAGGTGGTTCGCGAGCTGGCGGGGACGGAGGCTGACGGCACGGACGACGACTCGGGCGACGACTCGGGCGACGAGGTCGAGGACGCCGAGGTGGAGCTCCCGCCGGCCGCCGAGGTCATCGGCCCCGTGACGCTGACCTACAACCGCGGGGCGTTCCACGGGGCGATCGCCGAGCAGCTCGCCGCGGAGCTCGCCGAGGTCCTGGAGCTGGAGGTCGACTTCCAGGGCCAGGAGCTGGCGCCCTTCATCCAGGGTGTGCGCCGCGGCGACGTCAGCGTGTTCCGCCTCGGCTGGGATGTCACCGAGCCGTCGCCAGCCGCGTACCTGTACCCGTTGTTCCACTCCTCCCAGGTCGGGCTCGACAACCTCACCCGCTTCGAGGACGCCGAGGTGGACGAGCTGCTGGACGCGGCCCGCGCCACCGACGACGATCGTGAGCGCCTCGGCCTGCTCCGGGACGCGGAGCGGCGGATCGTCGACGAGCTCCCCGCCATCCCGCTGCTGTGGTACCAGCACGATGTCGTCATCCGCCCGGAGGTGCAGGACCTCGTCTACACCCCGCTCGGTCGGTTCCGGCTCAGCGAGGCGTGGCTGGACCCTGACGTCGAGGCACCCTGAGCCGGGTGACCCAGCGGCCACCGCTGCCGTTGGCGGAGCACCGGGGCCAGGCGCTACGCTGAGGGCTCGCCGCGGGCCGTCCCGCGGCGTCCACGCGCGAGTGGCGGAATTGGCAGACGCGCACGGTTGAGGGCCGTGTGACCGTAAGGTCATGGGGGTTCAAGTCCCCCCTCGCGCAC
>SLQK01000085.1 GCA_007131525.1 Nitriliruptoraceae bacterium
ATCGGGCACGACGACACCTCGATCGTGCTCGACGGGATCGAGCTGCAGACCATGTACACCCCCGACACCGAGGCTCCGGCCGAGTTCGTGTTCCACCTGCCGGCCTGGCGGGCGTTGTGGACCGCGGAGGTCGTCACCCACGTCCAGCACAACCTCTACACGCTGCGCGGCGCACAGGTCCGGGACTCCCTCGGCTGGTCGAAGGCGATCGATGCGATGATCGCCCGGTTCGGGCCTGACACCGACCTGCTGTTCGCCTCTCACCACTGGCCGACGTGGGGGCACGAGGAGACGCTGACGCTGCTGCGGACGCAGCGGGACACCTACCGCTACCTCCACGACGAGACCCTGCGGCTGGCCAACCGCGGCGAGACGATGCTGGAGATCGCCGAGCAGCTCGAGCTCCCGCCGGCGCTGGCCCGTACGTGGTCGTCACGTGGCTACTACGGGTCGGTCAACCACAACGTCAAGGCCATCTACCAGCGCTACCTCGGCTTCTTCGACGGCAACCCCGCGACGCTGCACCCCCACCCGCCGGTGGCCGCTGCCGAGCGGTACGTGGCCTACATGGGCGGGGCGGACGCGATCCTCGAGCGGGCCCGCGCCGATCACGAGGCCGGTGACGACCGCTGGGTCGCCGAGGTGGTCAGGCACGTCGTCTTCGCGGACCCGGACAACGTGGAGGCGCGGGAGCTGCTCGCTGACGCGCTGACCCAGCTCGGCTACCGGGCCGAGTCTGGACCGTGGCGCAACTTCTACCTCACCGGCGCGCAGGAACTGCGCGGCGGGGTCCAGGTGCTGCCCACCCCGAGCACCGCGTCCCCAGACGTCATCGCCGCGATGCCCACCAGCCTGATCCTGGACTTCCTCGCGATCCGCCTTCGCCATCCGCAGGCCGCCGAGCTGGTTGGCACCACGCTGCTCGCTCTGACCGACGTGGAGGAACGCCATCTGCTGGAGGTGTCCAACGGCGTCCTGCACAACCGGCCCGTCGAGCCTGGTGAGGACGTGGCGGCAGCTGCGACCGTCACCACCACCCGCGCCCGGCTCGACCAGCTGCTCGCCGCTGACGACCCTGCTGCCGCGATCGCCGGCGGCGACGGGATCGAGATCGTGGGCGACCCGTCGGGCTTGCTCGGGGTGCTCGGCCTGCTCGACGACTTCGAGTTCTGGTTCGACATCGTCACGCCGTAGGAACGCCGCAGCGCAGCGCAGCCGGCTGCCGACAGGAGGCGCAGGACATGCCGCGACGACGACCGGTCGCCCGAACGGGGGGTGCCCTCGCCGCTGCTGCGGTGGCGCGTTCCGCCACCAGGCCCCGGCCGGCTGCAGGGCCCGGTGGGGCAGGGCCGACCCGCTACCAGCTGCGGCAACGGCTGATCTCGATCGGTGACGACTTCCGGATCACCGACCAGGACGGCAACCTCGCCTTCCTCGTCGACGGCAAGGCGTTGCGGGTGCGCTCGACGCTCCTCTTCCTCACCCCGGACGGCACCGAGCGCTACCGGTTGCAGGAGAAGGTGCTGCGTGTCCGCGACTCCATGAGCATCCAGCATCCGGGCGGCAGCGTCGCGGCTCGGGTGCACAACGCGCTCCTGACACCCCTCAGGGACCGCTGGTCGATCGACGTGCCCGGCGGCGAGGATCTGCAGGCCACCGGGAACATCCTCGATCACGAGTACCGGATCCGCCGCGGGGCCACGACGGTGGCGAGCGTGTCACGGCGCTGGTTCCGGGTCCGCGACACCTACGGGGTCGAGGTCGCCGCCGGTGAGGACGACGCGCTGCTGCTCGCCGTCGCGGTCGTGATCGACATGATGGCGCACCCGGGTCGGTGACGAAGGCCTACCGTGCCACCGGGATGGTGTGGCCGAAAGGAATGCTCATGGAGACACCGGACGCACCGGCGGTCGCCTGGTCGATCGACGGGCGCACCTTCAGCTATCGCAGTCAGCTCGGCGGTGGGGTGCAGCTCGGCGGCTACGTCGTGGTCGAGGCGCCGCAGGGCCCCCTGCTCGGGCAGGTGCTCTCGCAGCGCAGCCTCGAGGACGGCGGCCACCGGCTCGTCACGGGCGACGGGCAGCTGCTCGATGCGCCACCGGGCCAGCCGGCGTTCGATCAGGTCTCGCTCACCGCGGCACCCGACGAGTTGATCGCCGAACGGCTGGGACGCCGGGGCGCCACCATCGAGCTCGGCACCCTCCGCGACGCGGCCACGGTGGAGGCGCGTCTGGAAGCGAAGGGCTTCAACCGGCACACGTTCCTGTGCGGGCAGTCGGGCTCGGGCAAGACCTACACCCTCGGGCGGCTCCTCGAGGAGCTGCTGCTACGGACCCGGCTTCCCCTGCTGGTGCTCGATCCGAACGGTGACCACGTCCACCTCGGACGGACCCGCGACGCGACGGATCCCGCCGTCGCTGCCTCCTACACCGAGGCGGCTGGTGACGTGCGGGTGTTGAGTGCCGAGCCACATGAGGGCGCCGATCCGTTGCGGATCAATTTGCGCGAGCTCGGGGATGTCGGCATCGCCGCGCTGCTGCAGCTGGATCCGATCGTCGACCGAATGGAGTACAACGCGCTGTTGCACGGCCTGCGCCAGATCCCACGCGAGGGCGTCGAGCGGGTGGAGACCGCGCTGGAAGCGTTCCGTGTCGCGGGCGACGAGATGCTCGATCAGATCCGGCTACGGGTCGAGAACCTCGGTGTGGATCGGATGGCGGCCTGGGCGCTGCGGTCCGCCCGGACGATCTCCGAGGTGTGGGCCGGCGACGAACCGCGCGCAGTCATCGCGGACACCTCGGGCTTCGAGGCACAGCGCGAACGCACCGCCGTGGCGGTGGCCGTGCTCGAGCAGTTGTGGGCGGACCGCAAGCGTCGGCGGCCCCTGCTGCTGGTGGTCGACGAGGCCCATGACGTGTGTCCGGCCGAACCGCAGGACCCGCTGCAGCGCTTCGCCGTGGACCGGTTCACCCGGATCGCCGGGGAGGGGCGCAAGTACGGCATCCACCTGCTGCTCGCGTCACAGCGGCCGGACAAGCTGCCCGAGAACGTGCTGTCACAGTGTGACAACCTGCTGCTGATGCGGGTCAACTCGGCCGGGGACCGGGCAGCGCTGGCAGCGATGTTCGGGTTCGTCCCGCCGGAGCTCGTCGAGCTCTCGGGCACCTTCGGTCTGGGGGAGAGCCTGGTCGCCGGCAAGGTGTCACCCGACCCGCAGCTGCTGCGCACAGGGGCGCGGCTGACACCGGAGGGTGGCGCGGATATCCCAACCGACTGGGCGGTCGTGGGGGAGCGCTAGTCAGAGCAGGCCGCGGCTGCGGGCGGTGTCGACGGCACCGCGCCGCCCGTCGACGTCGAGCTTGCGGTAGATGGCGCGCAGGTGCGTCTTCACGGTGTTGATCGAGACCGATCGGGCCTCGGCGATCTCCCGCAGCGTCAGCAGGGAGGGGAGCTCGCGGAGGATCTCGAGCTCGGCAGGTGTGAGTCGGTGGGTGGCGTGGTCATGGTCGTCCGCCGTCGGAGGCAGACGATCGAGGATGCGGTCGACGAGGGCCTCGCTGCGACCGAACCGGCCCTTCCCGGCGATCAGCAGGTCGGCGAACCGCTGTGACTCGACGAAGGGTTGGAGGAGCTCGACCGGCTCGGCGAGCAGTAGCGCGGTGCGCAGGGCTTCCTCTGCCCGCGTGTGGTTGCCGGCGGCCTGCTCGATCGTGACCGCGAGCAGCCAGGCGCGGACCTCGGTGGCGACGAGGTGGCAGCGAGCGCTCCCGTCCAGTATCGGTGCCAGCTCGTGTCGGGCTGCCGCGGCCTGACCGGCGTCGTGCTGGAGCATCGCGCGGAGGAGCGCGGGTTCCCCGGGATCGGGTGCCCGCCGGATCGCGATCTCCGCCAGGGTGCGGGCCCAGCGTCGTTCCCCCAGGTCGAGGCAGAGCTGCACGAGGACAGGGGCCGCGTAGCCGAGCGTTGCCGGTGTCACCTCGGCGTCGGCGAGCCGCTCGGACAGGCGCAGGTAGCGCCGGAGCAGGTCGTAGACGTCGTCGCGGTCGGCGAACAGGTACAGCTCGAGGGAACGGACCGCCAGCTCGACATCGGGCTCGTTGTGCGATCCCAGTGCGGCCACCGACCGGACGGCGGCCTGCTCCGCGGTCGCACGTTCACCCCGCAGCGACGCCATCCAGCCGAGCAGCAGGTACGCGTGCGCGATCGCCTGTGAGCCACCCCAGCCGCGACGCTCCGCCAGGTGCACCGCCTCGGCGGCGGCTGCCTGGGCGGCTGGCAGATCACCCATGCTGGCGAGGGCTCCAGCGAGGAAGGACAGGCAGGAGACCAGCACCGCATCCCGGCCACTGGCCCGGGCGAGCACCGTCGCGCGCCGTAGGTCCGACGCTCCATCCTGGTAGGCGCCGACGTACAGCCGTGCGACCCCACGATGGTGGAGCGCGTAGAGCTCGAGGTTGGGGTCCCCGCCCCTTTCGACCGTGCTGGTCTCGAGGTGGGCCAGTGCCGTGTGGACGTCGAGGTCGAAACGTGCCCGGGCCGTACCCACCGCGGCGGCGAGGATCGCCAGGGACGGATCGCCGTCGGTGACCAGGGTGTCGATGTCGAGGTGGACGAGCCAGCGGTCCGCCTCCGCCGTGTTGCCGAGCTCGACCGCAGCAGCGGCCAGCAGCAGGCCCACGACCGGATCCTGGCGATCGTGTTCGGGCAGCTCGGTGAGGACGGCGTACAGCCGGCGGGCTCGACCGCCGAGGATCGCCGCGAGGCCGTATGCGCGGGCCACCTCGATGACCTGCTCTCCATCGCCCGCCGCAGCGAGATGCTCCATCGCATGCAGGTGGTCATCCTGCTGCTGGTACCACCGCGCGGCGGTGTGCTGCAGCTCGCGTTCGGCGCGCGGGTCCTCGCGGCGCAGCTCGGCCAGTAGGAAGGTCCGCAGTAGGTCGTGGTAGCGGTAGTCCGTCCGGCCACGTCCCACCCGACGGATGAAGGCGTTGCGCTGCCCGAGCTCGTCCAGCACCCGTGCGGCGTCCATGCGGTCGCTGAGCCGTTGAGCGAGCTCGACGCTCAGCTCCGTGCACACGCTGGTGCGGAGCATGAACCTCCGGGTCGCGGTCGGGAGACCATCCATCACCTCGGTCAGGAGGTAGTCGGCGACCTCGTGATCATCGCCGTCGAACCGCCCCACGAATGCCGCCGCATCCTCACCACCGGCGACCGCCATGCAGGCGATCTGCAACCCCGCCGCCCACCCGTCGGTTCGCGCGTGCAGCACCTGGACATCGGCGGCCGCCAGCTGGACGTCGTGCCTCGCGAGGAGCTCGGTAGCTTCCTCCAGGGTGAAGGCCAGGTCCTCGGCGCGGATCTCCTTGAGGACGCCGCCGACCCGCAGCCGGGGGAGCCCGAAGGGTGGTTCGGTCCGACCGGCGAGCACCAGGTGCAGGTTCGACGGAGCCCGCCGCAGTAGGAGCTCCAGGGAGGTGACCGCTCGCGGATGCGTGAGGACGTCGACGTCGTCGAGCACGAGCCAGAACGGCTCACCCAGTGAGGTGACCTCCTGCAGCACCGCGTCGACGAAGCCGGG
>SLQK01000148.1 GCA_007131525.1 Nitriliruptoraceae bacterium
ACGGCCGAGCCGGCCGGGCAGGCCTGACGATGGCGGAGGACCCGGTGGACCAGGACGACCTCGTCACCTTCACGATCGACGGCCAGGAGATCAGCGTGCCCAAGGGCACCCTGATCATCCGTGCCGCCGAGCAGCTCGGGACCATCATCCCGCGTTTCTGCGACCACCCGCTGCTCGATCCGGTCGGCGCCTGCCGGCAGTGCATCGTCGAGGTCGAGGGCCTGCCCAAGCCCATGATGGCCTGCACCACCACGGTGATGCCGGACAAGGCCGTCAGGACCCATCTCACCTCGGACATGGCGCGCAAGGGCCAGGAGGGCACGCTCGAGCTCCTGCTGGTCAACCACCCCCTCGACTGCCCGATGTGCGACAAGGGCGGGGAGTGCCCGCTACAGGATCAGGCGCTCAAGCACGGCGCGAACACCTCCCGCTTCGTGGACCAGAAGCGCCGGTACGACAAGCCGGTCGCGGTCAGCCCTCAGATCCTGCTGGACCGGGAGCGCTGCGTGCTGTGTGCCCGCTGCACCCGGTTCTCCGAGCAGATCTCCGGTGATCCCTTCATCGAGCTGTTCGAACGGGGCGCGTTGGAGCAGGTCGCCATCTACGAGGACGAGCCCTACGAGAGCTACTTCTCGGGCAACGTCATCCAGATCTGCCCCGTCGGTGCCCTGACCTCCACCAGCTACCGGTTCAAGGCCCGACCCTTCGACGTGGTCACCACCCCGAGCGTCTGCGACCACTGCTCGGCCGGCTGCTCCCTGACCGTGCAGTCCCGCCGGGGTGAGATCCAGCGTTCCCTGGCCCGGACGAACATGGCCGTGAACGAGGCCTGGAACTGCGACAAGGGCCGGTTCGGCTTCACCCACCTCACCGACGTCCAGCGCATCACCGAGCCCCAGCTGCGCGGTGAGGACGGCGCCCTGCGCCCGACGAGCTGGGCGGAGGCGCTGCTCCACATCACCGCGGCGATGCAGGCCTCCCGGGAGACCGGTGCGGGGCGGGTCGCCGTGGTCGCTGGCGCGCGGCTGGCCGACGAGGACGCCTACCTCGTCGCCAAGTACACCCGGACCGTGCTCGGCACCGACGACCTCGACCACCGCACCCGGTTCGCACCGTCGGTCGAGACCGAGGAGCTCGCCGCCCTCGTCGGTCGGGAGACGGCCACCTACGCCGACGTGGAGGCCGCCCCGGTGATCGTGGTCGCCGGCCTCGACCCGGAGGAGGAGGTCCCGATCCTCCACCTGCGGCTGCGCAAGGCCTGGCGGCAGTCCAAGGCCCGGATCGTGGTGGTGGGGCCCCACCTCGGGACCCTCGCCGACCTGGCCTGGCGCCGCGTGCCCACCGCGCCGGGTGGGGAGGCGGCCGCGCTGCTCGCCCTGATCGAGGGTCAGAACGAGGTCTCCGACGCCCTGCGGGCCGACGGCGCTCCCGCCGTGCTCGTCGGTGAGCGTGCGGGTGCCGGCAGCCTCACGGCCGGCGCCGCCCTGGCCGCGGCCGTCGACGGCCGCGTGGCCTACGTGCCCCGCCGGGCCGGTGCCCGCGGGGCCATCGAGGCCGGACTCGTGGCCGGTCTGCTGCCCGGTGGACGGCGGCTGGACGACGACGAGGACCGCGCCGCGGTGGAGGCGGTGTGGCACGCCGAGCTGCCGACGGCGACGGGCCGCGATCTGCAGGCGATCCTCACCGACGCCGCCGCGGGGCGGATCGATGTCCTGCACCTGATCGGGGTCGACCTGGCCCGGGATGCCGCCTCGACCGAACTGGCCCGCGCCGCCCTGGCCAAGGTGCCCACCGTCATCTGTCAGGACCTCGCCGCCACCGAGACCGTCACCGCCTACGCCGATGTCGTCCTGCCGGCCACCGGACGCCAGGAACGGGCCGGGTCCAGCACCAACTGGGAGGGTCGCACGCAGCGCTTCGCCCGCGCCGTCGATGGCCCCGACCTGGTGCAGCAGGACTGGGAGATCCTCGTCCAGCTGTCCGCCCTGCTCGGCCACGACCTCGGGGTCAACGACCTGGAGGGGATCCGGGCGGAGATGGGGCGGCTCGGTCGACGGGCCACGCCCCACGCCTGGCCGACGGTGCCGGCACCGAGCGCGCCCGAGCGCGACGAGGACCGGTTCGTCGCCGTGGCACGGCCGCTACTGCTGGACCGGGGGACGATGCTCGCCGGGGCGACGGACCTGCTCGCCACCGCCCGCCCTGCACGCCTGGAGCTCAACGCCCACGACGCCGAGGCCCACGGGATCGGTGACGGTGACCTGGTGGCGGTCATGGCCGGATCGGCTCGGCTGGAGCTGACCGCCGCGGTCCGTCGGGATCTGGTCCCCGGCGTGGTCGTGCTCCCCGCCAACTCCACCGAGGTGCCTGCCGGTGCCCTGGCCGACCGGGACGGGAACCTGCTCGTCACCCTGGAGCGGCTGGCGGCGGCCGATACCGACGACGCCCGGTCCGCTCCGGCGGGGGAGGTCGCCTGATGGAACAGCCGCTGTGGGTCCCGTTGTTCCAGGCGGTGGTCGTGTTCGGCTACTACCTGCTGATCACCGCCGTGCTGATCTGGGCTGAGCGTCGGGTCGTCGCGCGGATGCAGTCCCGCCTCGGCCCGAACCGCGTCGGGCCCTTCGGGGCGCTCCAGACCCTGGTGGACGGCGTGAAGATGTTCTTCAAGGAGGACATCACGCCCGGGATGGTCAACCGGGTCGTCTACAACATCGCGCCGCTGGTCGGTGTCATCGCCGGGTTCCTGGTCGTGGCCGTCATCCCGATCGGCGGCGAGGTCACGCTGTTCGGCGAGACCTTCACCTTGGTCGTGTCCGACCTGTCGATCGGGGTGCTGTGGATCCTGGCGCTCAGCTCGATCCACGTCTACAGCGTGTTCCTGGCCGGCTGGGCTTCCAACTCGCCCTACCCGCTGCTCGGCGGCATCCGCTCCAGTGCGCAGATGATCTCCTACGAGATCGCGCAGGGCCTGGCGGTCGCCAGCGTCGTCATCTACGCCGGCAGCCTGCGGGTGTCGGACATCGTCGCCGGACAGTCGGGCCCCGGGTTCATCGACGGGGTCCCCGCCTGGTACGTGATCCCGCTGTTCCCGGCCTTCCTGGTCTTCGTCATCGGCATGGTCGCCGAGGCCGGTCGGCCTCCCTTCGACCTCGCCGAGGCCGAGGGTGAGCTGGTCGGCGGCTTCAACACCGAGTACTCGGGCATGCGGTTCGGCATGTTCATGCTGGCCGAGTTCATGTCGGTGGTGACCATGTCGGCGATCGTCGTGACGCTGTTCCTCGGCGGGCCGGCCGGGCCGACCTTCGGGCTGCCCGACAGCGTGGCGTGGATCATGCCGATCCTGTGGTTCTTCCTGAAGATGGTCGGCTTCATCTTCTTCTTCATCCTGCTCAGGGGCGCGCTGCCGCGGTACCGCTACGACAAGCTGATGAGCCTCGGCTGGAAGGTCCTGATCCCGGTGGCGTTGGTGTGGACGCTGGTCACGGCCGGCTTCGTCCTGATCGAGGAGACCGGCGGGCTCCCGGTGGGCACCCGGCTCGGGTTGGCCGGGGCCGCCGCGGTCATCCTGCTGGTCCTGCTGGTCGCCGGTCGGGCCTCGGCACCCGCCGCGGGCTCGGTCGCAACGGCCCCCGACATCGCCGCGGGTGGCACCCCCGGCCCGGACGAGCCCGGTGCTGCGGAGCTGCAGGCCGCCGACCATGAGGAGGTCGCTCCGTGACCGAGCTCTTGGCGAACATCCCGACCCAGGTCATCTCGCTCGTCACGATCGTCCTGCTGATCGTGCTGGTGTGGGTGCTGCTCACCCGCACGGTGCTCGGACGCGGGTTCTCCGTCCCGCTGCGGACGATGCTGCGGCCGGTCGAGACCCACGAGTACCCGGAGAAGCCGCGCCCGGTGCAGCCCCGGTTCCACGGCCGTCACCAGCTCAACCGCTACACCGACGGCCTGGAGAAGTGCATCGGGTGCGAGCTGTGCGCCTGGGCCTGCCCCGCCGACGCGATCTACGTCCAGGGCGCCGACAACACCCTGGAGGCGCGCTACTCGCCGGGCGAGCGGTACGCCGAGGACTACCAGATCAACTACAACCGCTGCATCCTGTGTGGGCTGTGCATCGAGGCGTGCCCGACGCGTGCGCTGACGATGACCCACGACTACGAGTTCTCCGCGGACAGCCGCGAGAAGCTGGTGTGGACCAAGGAGCAGCTGCTCGTCGAGGTGCCCGAGGGTGGCGAGGACACCCCCCACACCGACCGGCAGGTCCGGGAGCGCGGCCTGAACTACTACGGTGGGCTCGCCGTGACCCCCCCGAACCTGCACGGCGGCAAGTACCGTCCCGCGGCCGCCGCACCGGCAGCCCGGGCCGGCGCGGTGGTCCCACCGGGTGAGCTCCCGTCATCCGGCGACGCGGCGCACGACCCCGCGTCCGTGGGTGGCCAGGTCCGATCCGACACCGGAGGCGAGAGCTAGATGATGCTGCTGGCCCAAGCTGCGGAGGCTGGTGCCGGCAACACCGCAGAGGTGCTCCTCTTCTGGGTGTTCGCCGTCCTGGCGCTCGGCTCCGCCATCGCGCTGATCATGATGCGCAACATCGTGCACGGCGCGCTGATGCTCGTCCTCAACTTCCTCGCCATCGCCGGGCTGTACCTCACCTTGGAGTCGGCTTTCCTGTCGATCATCCAGGTGCTGGTCTACGCAGGCGCGATCATGGTGGTGTTCCTGTTCGTGATCATGCTGCTGGGCATCCACAACGACGATCTGCTCACCAGTGACCCGACGGCCCGGGTGCTCGGGGTCGCCGGAGGGGCCCTGCTGGCCGGGGCGCTGCTGTTCGCCTTCGTCGGTCCCGCCACCTCGCCGGCCTCGGTCTGCGGGCCCGATGCACCCGCCGCCGCACCCGGCGAGTTCGATTGCCGCGGGCTGGCCGACGCCTACGGGGAGGACGACCCCTCGGGGGTCGCGTTCCTCGGGCGGGCGATGTTCACCCGGTACACCTACGCCTTCGAGCTCTCGGCGTTGCTGCTGACCGTCGCCACGATCGGCGCCGTCATCCTCGCCCGCCGCAGGGACCTGGCGCCCGAGGACGAGGACGAGCTCGACGCTATGGCGCTGGCGGGCCTGCCGGCGACCGAGCGGGACGACGCTGGTCAGCTCCATGCCGAGGTCGGTGACCCCGGACCGGGTGACGACGCGCCCTCCGGCCACCCCGACGACGACGAGCGGAGGGGCTGAGCCGTGGCCATCGGGTACTACTTCATCGTCTCGGCCCTGCTGTTCAGCATCGGTCTGGTCGGGGTGCTCCTGCGGCGCAACGCCATCGTGCTGTTCATGTGCATCGAGCTGATGCTGAACTCCGTCAACCTGACGCTGGCCGCGGCTGCCCGCATGTGGGCCGGACCCGACGGTCAGGTCTTCGTGTTCTTCGTCATCGTCGTCGCCGCAGCGGAGGCGGTGGTCGGCCTCGCGCTGATCGTCAACCTCTACTTCCGGCGTGGGACGCTCGACGTGGACGTCCCCCAGCTGCTGAGGTGGTGACGTGATCCTGCTCGCTGCGGAGGCGTCCGGGGTCGC
>SLQK01000218.1 GCA_007131525.1 Nitriliruptoraceae bacterium
AGCTCGCCCTTGACGCGGATGACCGGGTCGGCGACCCCGGTGGTGGCGTAGGTGTCGAGGTCGTAGGCCATCCCCGACAGCAGCTTGACCCGGGACATGCAGCCTGCCCTTCGTCCGACGGTGACGGTCCGCTGTGCGTGGCGGGAGCCTAGCCGTGGGAGCGGTGGTGGCCGGTCTCCGAGCGCTACGTTGGAGCGAGATGGTGCGGTGGCCGTCGGCCGCCGTCCGGCAGGGAGGCGACGAGGTGGATGCGAGCGAGCTGGCGGCGTTGCGGGACAGCGTCCGGGCCTTCTGTGACGAGCACGTCCGGCCCACCGCCCGTGACCGGGACCGCAGCGAGGCCTTCCCGGCGGAGCTGCTGCCTGGCCTGGCCGAGGTAGGGGTGCTCGGAGCCGTGATCCCGGAGGAGCACGGTGGGGCCGGCCTGGACGCCGCCGGCTACCGCGTCGTGATCGAGGAGCTCGGTGCGGCTGACTCCTCGCTGCGGTCGTTGGTGTCGGTCAACCTCGGGTTGGTCGCGACGTCCATCCTGCGCTGGGGGACCGAGGAGCAGCAGTCGAGGTGGTTGCCCGGACTGGCGCGGGGCGAGCTCGGCGCCTTCGGGCTCACCGAACCAGGCGCGGGCTCGAACCCCTCTCAGATGACGACCCGGGCGGTGCGCGGGCCCGATGGCTGGACGATCGACGGGTCGAAGATCTTCATCACCAACGGTTCGCTGGGGGCGGTCACGATGGTCTTCGCCCGCGCCGTGCTGGACGGCGAGGACCGGGGCATCACCTGCTTCCTCGTGCCACAGGACGCGCCCGGCTACGTGGGGACGCAGATCCACGGCAAGCTCGGGCTGCGCTCCGGCGACACCGCCGAGCTCGCCCTGGACGGGGTCCGCGTCGGCGACGAGGCGGTGCTCGGCGAGGTCGGCGGCGGGATGAAGGTGGCGCTGTCCGCCCTGGACGACGGTCGGTTCTCCCTGGCTGCAGGGGCGGTCGGCCTGGCCCGTGAGGCCCTCGAGGTGTCGCTGCGCTACGCCTCGGAGCGGGAGCAGTGGGGTGGCCCCATCGCCGGCAAACAGCTCGTCCAGGAGCTGTTGGCCGCGATGCACGTCGACATCCAGGCCGCCAGCGGGCTCGTCGACGTCGTCGTGGAGCGCAAGCTCGCCGGGGTGCGGTGCACGTTGGAGGTCTCGACCGCGAAGCTGTTCGCCACCGAGGCGTCGGTGCGGTGTGCCGACCGGGCGGTGCAGGTCCACGGCGGCTACGGCTACGTGGACGACTACCCCGTGCAGCGCCTGCTCAGGGATGCCCGGGTGACGACGCTGTACGAGGGCACCAGCCAGGTCCAGCACCTGATCATCGGCCGGCTGCTGACGGGTGAGAACGCCTTCTGACGCAACCCTCGGGGGCCGGACCGGGCGTCACACGCACAGGCCGTCGTCGGTGACGCCGCGCATGCAGTGCAGCCGGCGCTCGGCTCCGCCGGCGCGCCACCCCTCGTCGTCCCGGGTGAGCGTCACCCGGACGTCCTCGCCCGCGACCGCGTCATCGAGGAACCCCCACCGCAGCACGGCGGCGTAGGCGAGGTCGGGGTCCTCCTCGTCGAGCAGGACGCGCACCGTCGTCTCCCAGGCGCCGTCCGGGCCACCGAGGTTGGCGCCACCGACGGCCTCGGCGATCTCGAGCGCGAGCTCACCAGGTTGCTCGAAGGCTGCCTGGACGGGCTCCGCGAACTCGTAGCTCTCCCAGGGTGTCGCCCCAGGCTCGAAACCTTCGGGGAGACCGTCGGGGTCGATGCTCGCCCGAGGTTGGTCGATCAGCCCTTCGGGGGTGCGCTGCCGGGCCGGCTCGTCGGGTGCGACGTCCTCACCGGTGTCCTCGGGGTCGCGCTGCTCCAGCTGCTCCAGCTGCTCCTGCAGGCGGTCACGCTCGCGCTCCGCGTCACGCAGGTCCTCCTCGGCCGCCTCGAGCTCGGCGCGCAGCTCGTCCCGCTCCTCCTGCACCTCGCGCAGTGCTGACTCGTCCAGCGGCTCCTGGGGCTCGGCGCACGCGGTCACGAGCAGTGCCGCACCCACGACCCCCAGCAGGGCTGCACTCGGGGAACTGGTCAGCGAGGTGCTCCAGCGTGACCATCGGCCACGCGGGCGGGGGGCGGACAGGTGCTGGTCGGTGCGCATCGCGGCGGTCCGTTGTGTCGGCTGTCGTCGGGTCTACCCACCCCCCACCCTACGACGGTCGGCACCCCTCGGACGCTGGACGTCCGTCGGTGCCGGCTACCGTGGCGTCCGCGGACGGAGGGACGCTGGTGGGCGGCTACGACCTGCACACGCACTCGACCTACTCCGACGGTGCCACCTCCATCGAGGACAACGTGGCGGCCGCCGCCGCCCTCGGTCTCGAGGGCATCGCCATCACCGATCACGACACGACCGAGCCCTTCGCCGACGCGCGAGCCGCCGCGGATGCCGCGGGTATCGAGGTCATCCTCGGTGTGGAGTTCTCCGCCGAGGAAGCCGGCTTCAGCGTCCATGTGCTCGGGTACTGGATCGACCCCGGCTACCAGCCGCTGGCGGCCGAGCTGGAGCGGCTGCGCGACGAGCGCACCGACCGGGCCCGTCGCATGGTCGGTCGCTTCCACGAGCTCGGCATCCCGGTCAGCTTCGACCGTGTCCGACAGCTGGCAGGCGACGCGCCGATCGGTCGACCCCATGTGGCGGCCGCGGTCGTCGAGCTCGGTGCGGCGGCGTCGACCCGGGAGGTCTTCGACCGCTACCTCGCCGACGGGGGGCCGGCCTACGTCCCCAAGCATGCCGTGACACCCGAGCGTGCGGTCGAGCTGCTCGTGGCTGCGGGCGGGGTCGCCGTGCTCGCCCACCCCGGGCTCTACGGCGACCGGAGCGGTGGGCAGGGCCTACCGACCCCGGTGATCGAGCGCATGTGCGCCGTTGGGCTGGCCGGGATCGAGGCGGAGCATCCCGACCACACCCCGGCGCACCGAGCCCACTACCGGGATCTCGCCGATGCCCTCGGGCTCGCCGTGACGGCCGGCTCCGACCACCACGGGAAGGGTGAGGAGGACCGGCTCGGGCGTGCGACGACCTCCCCCGAGGTGGTCGAACGCCTCCGCCGCTGGCGCGTGGCCTGAGCGCCGACTCGCGGGCCGAGCATGACCGTGCTTCCCTCCAGCGCTCCGGCGTGCCAACCTGTGCCGTGAGGATGCGGATCCCCGTCCGGCCCGTGGGCCGCGTGCGACCGACCGCCCCCCGGTGGCGCAGGTGACCGCCCCACCGTGATCACCCGTTAGCCCGATACGTCGACCCGCGCCGCCAGCGGACGCGCGCTCACGCGGAGGAGCAACCGTGCCCGAGGGAACCGTCCAGAAGGCCCAGAAGATCGTGCCCGTCCCGACCCTCCACTTCAGCGAGGGCGCCCTGGCGGGTCGGGTGGTCCGACTCGATCGCGACCTCGGCACCCTCGGGCGCCGTGAGGACAACCCCTACGTGGTCCAGGATCCGCGGGTCTCCCGCGTCCACGCCGAGATCCGCCGCGAGGCCTCCGCGGTGATCCTCACCGACCTGGGCTCCGCTGCCGGCACGACGGTCAACGGTGACACCCTCGAGGGACCGCGGGTCCTCCAGCACGGCGACAAGGTCGGCTTCGGTCCGGTCACGGCCACCTTCGAGGATCCGGCCGCCGCATCGCAGCGCGAGGACGACACGGTGGTGTTCGACGTCCCCAAGGTGGAGACCGGCCCTCACCTGTCGCCGCGGCAGCAGCAGGTGCTGGAGCTGATGGCCGAGGGCATGACGAACGCGGAGATCGGGGAGCAGCTCGGCGTCACGGAGCGCACCGTGAAGGCGTACGCCCAGGAGCTGTACGACAAGCTCGGTGTGCGCAACCGGGCAGGTGCGGTCGCGGAGGCGGGCAAGCTCGGCCTGTTGTGACCGTGACCGTGACCGTGACCCTGGCCGCAGGGCGACTGCGTGCTCGGGGCTGGCAGGCCGCCCCGATACCCTCGGCTGGCCGGGGAACGATCTCCCCGACAGTTCCTGAGGTGGGGTGCAGGTGACCGCGACCGTCTACGCCGTTGCGAACCAGAAGGGTGGGGTGGGCAAGACCACCACCACCCTCAACATCGCTGCGGCGATGGCCGAGCTGGGTGCTGCCGTCCTGGTGGTCGACCTCGATCCCCAGGGGTGCCTGACCTTCTCGCTCGGCTACGACCCCGACGCCATCGAACCCTCCCTCAACGACACGATCGTCGGCCGGGCGGCCCTGGCGGACACGATCATCCAGCAGGGGCAGGTCGACATCGTGCCGGCCAACATCGATCTGGCCGGTGCCGAGGTGACCCTGCTCGCGCGGACCGGACGCGAGTACCTCCTGCGTGGGGGGCTCTCCGAGCTGACCGACAGCTACGACGTGGTGCTGGTCGACTGCGCGCCGTCGCTCGGGGTGCTCACGATCAACGGACTGACCGCTGCGGACCAGGTCGTAATCCCCGTGCAGTGCGAGACCCTCTCCCACCGTGGCGTCAGTCAGCTGCTGGAGACGATCTACGACGTTCAACGACTGACGAACCGGACGCTCGAGGTGCGCGGTCTGGTCGCGACCATGTTCGATCCACGGCCGCGGCACACCCGTGAGGTGCTCCGTGACCTGCTGGCCCGCTACGGGCTGCCGCTCGTGGGCCCACCGGTGCGCAAGTCCATCCGCTTCGCGGAGTCGACGACGGTCGGGACGAGCCTGGTCGGATCCGGGACGGAGGTGCCGGGGACCTGGGCCTACCGCGCCATCGCGCGGGAGCTGCTGGGCCTGGACATCGACGGTGACCTGCTGGCCGCCGCCGGGTGGGCCGACGACCAGCGCGACGAGATCCTCGGGCTGCTCGATCCCGAGGTCGCCCGATGAGCGTGACGGAGCGCCGTCCTGCTGCCTCGGCGGCCTTCGATCGCATCACGCCGCCCCAGCCACAGGCCCGAACGCGACGCGACGGCCTCGGCAAGGAGGCGCTGTACTCCACGGCGCCCAGCGCGGCCCCGACGACCCAGGTCGATCTGCACTGCCGGCGCTGCGACGTCCGCTTCGGTCTGTCGGTGCTGGGCTGCTGCCGGCTGCTCCGGCCGCCGTCCCTGATCGATCCGCTACGGCGACGGATCTGGACCCGCTGTCCGGCCTGCGACCGCTACGCCTGGATCGACGTCGCAGCCGGGCAGGCGCTGCGCGTGCTGCGCACCCCGCGCCGCAACGACTGAGCCAACCTGCCCGCCGCGTGCGCGTGCTGGGCCCGGTCCGGTCTGCCCGCTCACGGTCCGGATCGCAACGATGTGACCGGGATGTGGTCGATCGGTTGCGATCCGAGGGGTCACCGGCCGAGGCCGCCGACGCGGCCGACGCGGCCGAGGCCGCCGACATGCCCGAAGCCGGCCATGGTCCCGCCGACGCCGCTCAGGGCAGGTGCTCGACCCGCACCCGACGGGCGCGCTGCGGCTGACCCTTGCCGCGCGCCTCCTCGCCCCGGCGGGTCGCCGTGACCCCCGGCGTGCTCTCCTGG
>SLQK01000098.1 GCA_007131525.1 Nitriliruptoraceae bacterium
ACCACCAGGACGGTGTCGTCGCCGGAGACGGTGGCGATGACGTGGTCGAGCTCGGCGAGGTCGATCGCCGAGGCGACCGGGTGCGCGCAGGCCGGCGGGGTCCTCAGGACGGCGAGGTTGCCGCTGGCCGCGACGTGGGTGACGAAGCGCTGCAGGAGGTCGTCGAGGCGCTGCCGGGCCGAGGAGGGTCCCGGGTCGGCCGCGAGGCGGTAGACCAGGGCGCCGTCCGCGCCCCGGACCTTGACCGCGCCGACCTCACCGAGGTCACGGCTGACCGTCGCCTCGTGGACCACGATGCCGGCGTCGGCCAGCGCCGCCACGACCTCGACCTGAGAGTGCAGGTCGAGGTCGGTCAGCAGCTGCCGCAGCCGCTGCTGGCGGCGCTCCTTGGTGGTCATCGACGTGTGGCCTCGCGGTGGGATCGGCGGTCAGCTCAGCGGTGGGATCGGCGGTCAGCTCGACGGTGGGATCAGCGGTCAGCGAGCAGGCGCACCAGCAGCGCCTTCTGGGCATGGAGGCGGTTCTCGGCCTGGTCGAACACCCGCGAGGCCGGTCCGTCGAGCACCTCGGCGGCCACCTCCTCGCCGCGGTGGGCCGGGAGGCAGTGCAGGAACACCGCGTCGGCGGCGGCGTGGGCGAACAGCTCGGGCGTCACCCGGTAGGGCTCGAACGCCTCGAGGCGCGCGGAGGCCTCGGCCTCCTGCCCCATCGACGCCCACACGTCGGTGTAGACGGCGTGGGCGCCGCGCACGGCGGCGACGGCATCGGTGGTGACCACCACCTCGCTACCGCTGGCGGCGGCGAGCTGGCGGGCCCGGGCGACGATGTCGCTGTCGGGTGCGTAGCCCTCGGGGTGGGCGACACGGACCTCGACGCCGGCCATCGCACCGGCCAGCAGCAGCGAGTGCGCCACGTTGTTGCCGTCACCGACGTAGGCCAGCACGCTGCCCTCGAGCTGCCCCCCGCGCGCGGCCCGCAGCGTCTGCAGGTCCGCCAGCGCCTGGCAGGGGTGCTCGAGGTCGGTCAGCGCGTTGACCACCGGCACGGTGGCGTTGGCGGCGAGCTCGTCGATGCGGTCCTGGCCGAAGGTGCGGATCACGACCGCGTGGACGAACCGCGACATCACGGCCGCGGTGTCGGCGATCGTCTCACCCCGGCCGAGCTGGAGCTCGGCGGAGGACAGCGGGAGCGGATGGCCACCCAGCTCCGCCACCGCCACCTCGAAGGACACGCGGGTGCGGGTGGAGGGCTTCTCGAACACCAGCGCCACGGTCCGGCCGGCCAACGCCTCGGCGTGCGCATCGGGTCCTGCCAGACCCCGGGCGGCCTTGAGCCGGTCGGCAAGATCCAGCAGGTCGGTGAGCTGCCCGACGTCGAGGTCGTCGGCGCGCAGGAAGTGCGGGGGGAACTCGGCCACGGGATCCTCCGGGGGCTCGGTCAACGATCGGTGTGGCGATCGGTATGGCGATCAGTGAGGTGGTCGGTGTCGTGATCGGTGTGGTGGCTCGCGACGGCCGCCAGCGCCTCGGCGATGATCGCCACGGCGGTGTCGACCTCCTCTCGGGTGACGGTCAGCGGCGGCGCGAGCCGCAGCACGTCGGGCGCGACCGCGTTGACGACGAGGTGGCGGTCACGACAGGCGGCCTCGAGCTCACCCGCGACGGGCGCGTCGAGCTCCAGGCCGAGGAGCAGGCCCCGACCACGGACCCCGGCCGCCAGGGGCACGGAGCCGACCAGGCCCTGCAGGCCGGCGACCAGCCGCCGGCTGCGCGTCGCCGCCTGGTCGAGCAGGCGCTCGTCGCGGATCGTGTCGATGACGGCGATGGCCGCCGCGCAGGTCACGGGGTTGCCGCCGAAGGTGGTGGCGTGGTCGCCGGGCTGGAACACCCCGGCCGCCGCGCCGCGGGCGATGCAGGCACCGATCGGCAGCCCGTTGGCCAGCGCCTTGGCGACCGTGAGCACGTCGGGGATGACGTCGGTGGCCTGGAAGGCGAACCAGGGGCCTGTCCGGCCCATCCCGGTCTGGACCTCGTCGACGAGCAGCAGGGCCCCATGCTCGTCGCAGGCGGCGCGGGCCGCGGCGAGCACCTCGGCCGGCACCGGCCGCACACCCCCCTCGCCCTGGACGACCTCGAGCAGGACCGCGCAGGTCCGATCGGTGACCGCAGCGATCAGCGCATCGGGATCGTCGTGGGGGACGTGATCAACGAACCCCGCCAACGGGGCGAAGGGCTCGTGCTTGGCCGGCTGCCCGGTGGCCTCCAACGTCGCCAGGGTCCGCCCGTGGAACGAGCCCTCCAGCGCGACCACCCGCACCTTGTCGGGGTGCTGGGCCTTGCCGTGGCGCCGCGCCAGCTTGATCGCGGCCTCGTTGGCCGTGGCACCGCACTGGGCGAGGAACACCGTCGCGTCCGGCCAGCCGGTCACCTCGGCGAGCCGCTCCGCCAGGGTGACGGCGGGCTCGGTGAGGAACAGGTTCGAGGTGTGCACCAGCGTGGCGGCCTGGCGGGTCACCGCCGCGGTGACAGCCGGGTGGGCGTGCCCGAGGCTGGTCACGGCCAGGCCCGACAGGAAGTCGAGCCAGGCCTGGTCGTCGGCGTCGAACAGCACCGAGCCCTGTCCCCGCAGGAAGGTCGCCCGCGGCACGCCGTAGGTCGGCATCAGGTGGGCGGCAGCGCGCTCGACGAGCCCCGCGGTCGCATCGACAGCCCCCGGCGCGGTCACCTCGCACCCCCCTCGGGGCGGGCCATGGCCGCACCGGACCGGGCGGCGACCGACGGGGTGACCATCGTGCCGACGCCCTCGTCGGTGAAGATCTCGATCAGCACCGCGTGCAGCACCCGTCCATCGAGGATGTGGGCCTGTGGCACGCCGTCGCGGATGGCACCGACGATGGAGCGCACCTTGGGCCGCATGCCCTCGTGGAGCTCCTCGGCGCCGAGCATCTCGTCGAGCCGGTCCACCCCCACCTCGCTGATCAGCGCCTGCTTGTGCGGGTCGCCGAAGTCGAGGTAGAGGCCCGGCACGTCGGTGAGGTAGACGAGCTTGGAGGCGTGGAGGGCCGCGGCGATGGCGCCCGCCGCCAGGTCCGCGTTGACGTTGCGGTCGACCCCGTCGGCGTCGCGTCCGACGGTGGCGATCACGGGGAGGAAGCCGTCGGCGAGCAGCTCATCGAGGTAGCGGGTGTCGACCCGCTCCACGTCCCCGACCAGCCCCAGGTCCTCGCCGTGGGGCCCGACGGCGGGCCGGACCTGGAGCAGGCCGGCATCGGTGCCGGCGACCCCGACCGCGGGTCCCCCGGCGTCGGTCACCAGCGACACGACCTCGGGGTTGACCTTGCCGAGCAGGGCCATGCGGACCACATCCATCATCGCGGCGTCGGTGACCCGGAGCCCGCCCACGAACCGGGAGGCGACACCCAGCGAGCCGGCCAGCTCGCTGATCTGGGGACCGCCGCCGTGGACGATCACCGGCTTGAGCCCCACGAAGTGCAGCAGGGCGACGTCAGCCGCGAAGGAGCGCTTGAGCTGCTCGTCGACCATGGCGTTGCCGCCGTACTTGATCACGACGGTCTGGCCATGGAAGCGGGTGATCCACGGCAGCGCCTCGCGCAGGACCGCGGCCTTCTCCTGGGCGGCCTCGACCCGCTCGGTCGAGACGTGGTCGGCGGTGGTGATCCGCCGACCGCCGATCCGGCGTGCGACATCGGCGCCGGGCGCGGACGGCACGGTCGGGTCGGGCACGGTGGGCTCCTGCTCGCTGGTCACGTCGTGTACTCGGCGTTGAAGCGGACGTACTCCGGGGTGAGGTCACAGGTCAGCATCGTGGCGTGGGCGTGGCCACTGCCGACGTCCACCCCGATCTCCACCAGCGGCCGGTCCATGGCGACGGCCGCCTGTCCCCGGTCGAAGCTGGTGGCCACGCCGAACCGGCAGACGGTGATGCCGGCACAGGTCACCGTGACCCGTCGCGGGTCGAAGGTCACGCCGGCGCTGCCCATCGCCATCAGGATGCGTCCCCAGTTCGGGTCGGCGCCGTGGATCGCTGCCCGCACCAAGAGCGAGGTCGCGATCGCCCGGGCCAGGCGCTCCGCGTCGGCCTCGCTCGCGGCGTGCCGCACGGTGATGGCGGCCACCCGGCTCGCCCCCTCACCGTCGGCGACGACCTGCTCCGCGAGGTCGGCGCACACCGCGTGCAGGGCCCGGCCGACCACCTCGAGGCTGGGGGGCTGCGCGGCCTGTCCGCTGGCCAGCAGCGCCACGGTGTCGGAGGTGGAGCCGTCGCCGTCGACGCTGATGCGGTTGAAGGTGGAACGGACCGAGCCCGTCAGCAGCCGCCGTGCCAGCGGCCCGGCCATCGGCGCGTCGGTGGTCAGCACCACCAGCAGGGTGGCCATCGCCGGCTCGATCATGCCGACCCCCTTGGCCATCCCGGCGACCACGCAGCGCCCGCCGGCGTCGTCGGTCACCTCGAAGGCGACCTGCTTGGCGTGGGTGTCGGTGGTCAGGATGGCCTCGGCAGCCTCAGGTCCGCCGTCGGGGGACAGCCCGGCTGCCAGGCTCGGCAGCGCGTCGAGGATCCGACCCACCGGCAGCGACACCCCGATGACGCCGGTGGACATCACCAGCACGTCCTCAAGGGCGACGTCGAGGTGGTCCGCGGCTGCCGTGGCCAGCGCCAGGGTGTGCTCCTGCCCGTGCGGCGTGCAGACGTTGGCGTTGCCGCTGTTGATCAGCACCGCCTGGGCGCGGCCGTCGGCGGCGTGCCGTTCGGTGAGCAGGCAGGCCGGGGCCTTGACGACGTTGGTGGTGGTGACCACCGCCGCACCGGCGGGCGCGTCGGCGACGACCAGCGCGAGGTCGGGTCGGCCCGAGGGCTTGACCCCGCTGACCGCCCCACCGGCCCGGAAGCCCTCCGGCGCGGTGACGCCCCCCTCGATCGGGGTCAGACCGGTGCGGTCCTCGGGTCCCCAGCCGGCGATCACGGGTACACCCCCACCGAGCTCAGACCGAGCGTCTCGTCCTCGCCGAGCATCAGGTTGGCGTTCTGGAGCGCCTGGCCCGCCGCACCCTTGCCGAGGTTGTCGATCGCCGAGGTGACGGTGACCCGCCCGGTGCGGGGGTCCACCACCGCGCTGAGCTGGCAGCCGTTCGAACCGGCGAGCGCCTTGGTGTGCGGGAAGGTGCCGGGGCTGAGCACCTGGACGAAAGGCTCGTCGTCGTAGGCGTCGACCAGGGCGTCCTGCACCTCGTCGGCACCGACGCCGTCCAGCAGGGTGCCGTAGCAGGTGGCGAGCAGCCCCCGGCTCATGGGGACGAGGTGGGGGGTGAAGCTGACGGCGCCGAGCTCACCCGGCAACCACCGTTCGATCTCCCCGGTGTGGCGGTGCCCGGGGGCGCCGTAGGCGGTCAGGCTGCCGTGGAGGTGCGCGAAGTGCAGGTCGTCACGGACGGCGCGGCCGGCCCCGGAGGTCCCCGACTTCGCGTCCACCACGACCGTGCCCGGGGTGAGCAGCGGCGCGAGGGG
>SLQK01000332.1 GCA_007131525.1 Nitriliruptoraceae bacterium
CGCCCCAGTCGCCGCCGAGCTGCCAGGTGCCGAGGCCGATCTCCGACACCTCGGTGTTCGCTCGGTGGAACGCTCGCGTCCGCACGGTCACCCTGTCCTCGCTCGGCGGTCGGCGGTCGGCGGTCGCCGGCGCCAGGCGCGCCCATGGTGCCAACCTACGTGAGGGTTGGCAGCACATCGTTCCGCTCCTGCAGGGCAGGACATCGTCCCGGCTCTGCCGCGTGTGGCGCGTCCCCCGTCGGCCACGACTGGGCCGGCCGACGGTGCGGGTGGCATAGTGGGCGCGGGAGACCGATGCCGTGACGAGGGCACGGCGTGAGCTGCAGAGGGAGCACCATCATGGCCATCACCCACCTGTTCGCGGCTGCCGTCGGCGCCGGCGCCGCGGTTGCTGTCGACCGTCTCAGCGGCCGGCTCCGTGGCACGCAACCGACGGCGACGATGCGGCTGGTCGGCACCACCGTCGCGGCACCGACCGCGGCGCTGTGGGTCACCGACTTCCTCAACGCCGCCTACTTCGCCCGGGACGAGGACGACCGGTCGCTCGATGACCTGCGGCTCGCGTTCGCGATCGTGACCACCTTCTGGCACGAACACGGGCACCGGGCGATCGGGGCGAAGGACGTCCTGCGCTTCCACCGCGCCTTCGGGACCGCTCGGCTCAAGCGGGCCGGCGGGGGCGCGGGGACGCTGGACGCCGATGCGCTGCTGGCGGGTGGTGATCTGCTGTTCGGTGACTGGTTCCGGGACGCCGCTCGCGATCCGGAGCGTCGCGGCTGGGGCATCGTGTTCCGCACGACCGACGCCAAGCGGTCCTACGACCCCGAGGTGAGGTTGCGGCAGGCGCAGCTGGGGCCGCTCACCCCACCCGTGGCACCCGCTGCGCAGCAGATCTGGTCGACGTACCCACCCGTCGAGGTCGCCGATGCCGCGGCGACCGTGGCCGCCCTCGAGGCGGTCGACCAGTGGCCCGAGTACGGCAGCGAGCTCGGTCGGTTCACGCCGCTCCGTCGTGGGGGCCTGCGGGGGCAGACCTTCGAGATCGAGGTGATCGGCTTCCCGAGCCCGCGCACACCGGTGCTGCTGCGCTCCTACGTCACCGTGGACCAGCTCGCCACCTCCGAGGACGACGAGGAGGCCCGGGACGCCTGGCTGACCCAGCTGCGGCTCGGTTTCGCCGCCCGCGCGGACGAGCCGTCACCGATCCCCGACGGTGCCGAGGTCCACGCGATCCTCGCCCTGGTCAGCCACGAGGGCCACTTCATGGGTCGGGCGAAGAGCCAGCTCGTGGTCTACAGCCACGAAGGGCGGAGCTACCTGCGCGCCATCGGGGTCTGGGACCCGATGCCGTGGCACCTCGCTGAGCTGTACGACCAGGTCGGGCAGGCCTCCCAGCACGCCTTCTGGGGCATGGGCGCCCCCGAGGAGTCGATGCTGCACCAGCTCGCCGCGGCCGTGGGACGTCACCAGGCCGCCGGCTGACGCCGACCGGGCGGTCCGGGGCGGCGATCCGGACGTGGATGTCCGGGATCCTGCACCGCTCCCACCACCGTGGCCCGGCCGGGGCGGTGTCACGGCCACCCCTGACCGCGAACTCGCCCCACGCCGCGGTCGCCAGCGGCCTGGCGTGCCCCAGCACAGGCGCGGGCGGTCTCGCGTGCCCCAGCGCGGTCGCCAGCGGCCTCGCGTGCCCCAGCGCAGGCGCGGGCGGCCTCGCGTGCTCCCGCTCGGTGAGACGGAGCGCCCCTCGGCACCGAACACCGCGCGACGCGGGCGGCCTCGCGTGCTCCCGCTCGGTGAGACGGAGCGCCCCTCGGCACCGAACACCGCGCGACGCGCGCGGCGCCTCCTCGTCGTCGCCCCGGCTGCAGGAGCCACCGATGTCCACCCTCACCGAGACGATCCCCGACCTGGCCGTGCAGCTCGACGACGGTCGCGAGGTCCAGCTGTCCGAGCTGGCGGGAGGCGGCCACCTCGTCGTCTTCTTCTACCCCAAGGCCTTCACCGGCGGCTGCACGGCCCAGGCCTGCCACTTCCGCGACCTCGGGGCGGAGTTCGCCGAGCTCGGGGCCAGCCGGGTCGGCGTCAGCCGCGACGACCTCGAGACCCAGGCACGGTTCTCCGCCGCACACGGGTTCGACTTCCCGCTCATCGCCGACCGCGACGGGTCCGTCGCCAAGGCCTTCGGCGCGAAGCGGATGGGCCCGATCCCGAGCAAGCGGCAGACGGTGGTGCTGGGTCCCGACCTCCGGGTGTTGCTCCGCATCAGCAGCGAGACCAACATGGACGTGCACGCCGACGACGCCCTGGCCTACCTCCGCGAGCAGCAGGCCGACTGAACCGCAGCCTCCGCGGCGATGGCCAGGCCGTCGACGCCACCGTGCGCGCCGGCCACGACCGCAGGAGGTGCCGTGACGACGTCTGGCTGGCGGGTCACCTGGCCCGCCGACATCCTGTTCGGCTCGGGGAGCCGGCACCAGCTCGGCGAGCTCCTGCCGGCGGGGGGTCGCGTGCTCACCGTCGTCTCGCGGTCCACCGCGACGGTGCCCGTCGATGTGCTGTCCGGCCGCAGCACCGAGGTGGAGCGGGTCGTGGTCGCCGGTGAGCCGGTCCTCGACGAGGTCGCTGCCGAGGTCGCCCGGGTCCGGTCCAGCGACCCCGATCTGGTCCTGGCCGTCGGCGGCGGCAGCGTGATCGACACGGCCAAGGCGCTGGCGGCGTTCCTGCCCAACCGGCGGCACCCGCCTCGCGATCACCTCGAGGTGGTGGGCGCCGGGCATCCGCTCGACGAGCCGCCGCTGCCCGTCGCGGCCCTGCCGACGACGGCCGGGACCGGCGCGGAAGCCACCCACAACGCCGTGCTGGCCGTGCCCGATGCCGCCCGCAAGGTCAGCCTCCGTGACCGCCGGCTCACCCCCCGGTTCGTGGCCGTCGATCCGGAGCTCGGCCGCGACGTCCCGCCCGCGGTCGCACTGGCGGCCGGGCTGGACGCGGCCGTGCAGCTCGTCGAAGCCGCCGCGAGCCCCATGGCCACCCCGCCGTCGTCCATGGCGGCCATGGAGGGGGCAAGGGTGGCACTGCCCGCCCTCGCGAAGCTGGTCCGTGGGACTGCCGACGGGTCGGACCGCGAGGCGCTCGCCTACGGCGCCCTGCTGAGCGGGATCGCCCTGGCGAACGGCAAGCTCGGCACGATCCACGGGTTCGCAGGGGTCCTCGGGGGGTACCGCGAGCTCGCACACGGCGCCCTGTGCGGCTGGTTCGCTCCGCCGGTCCTCGAGGCGACGGTCGCTGCGTTGCGGGAGCGGGCGGCGGTGGGTGACGCCGCGGCGGCCGCGAGCCTGGCTCGCTACGGGCAGCTGGCCGCGCTGGCCACCGGACAGCCCGCGCAGCCGGAGGCGCTGGTCGGTTGGTTCGCCGAGTTGGTCGCCAGGGCCAAGCTCCCACCCCTCGACCTCTCAGGGCTGCCCGACGCCGAGGTGGTGGCGGGGGTGCAACGGGCGAGCTCCACACGAGGCAACCCGGTGGAGCTCTCCGAACGGCAGCTGCGCGGCGTCCTGGAGCGGCTGCAGGGCTGACCGTGCTGCCTGCCGGGGGCTGCCAGCACCCCCCATCCTCGTCGCCGGGGGTCAGGCTGCAGCCAGGAAGTCGCGCACCGCACGGTCGAAGGCCGCCGGCGCCTCGAGGTTGCTGACGTGCCCGACCCCCGGCAGGACGACCAGCTGCGAGGACGGGATCCGGTCGTGCAGCGCGACGGCGACCGAGGGTGGCGAACGGACGTCGGCATCGCCGTACAGCAGCAGGGTCGGCACCCGCACCAGTGGCAGACCGTCGGTGAGATCCGCCTCGGCGAAGCTACGCAGCATCGGCAGCATGCCGGCGGGCCTCGTGTCGAGCATCATCGCCACGGTCTCGGCCACCACCTCGGGGCTGACCGCGTCGGTGAAGAGGCTCGGCAGGTAGCTGTGGACCCACTCCTCGGGCGGCCGCTCCGCATCGTGCACCGCCTTCGCCACGCGCGCCTCGACCTCCCCCGCCGGCAACGAGCCCGCCCAGCCGGCGTACGCCGAGGCGAGCACCAGGCTCCTGGGCAGCTCCGGGTGTCGGTAGGACAGCTCCAGGGCGAGGCCGCCACCGAAGGACAGGCCGAGCACGTGCGGGCGGCCCAGATCGAGGGCACGGAGGAAGCCGGCCAGCACGTCGGCGTAGTCGCCGAGGCGGAAGGAGGCGGGTGGATCCGACGAACCGCCACAGCCGGGGGCGTCCCAGGCCACGACCGTGAACGTGTCCGCCAGCGACGCCAGCTGGGGACGCCACGCGCGGTGGTCACCGAGGCCACCGTGCAGCAGCGCCAGCGGCGGACCGCTGCCCGCCCGCGCGTAGGCGATGGTCAGCCCCTCGACCTCGATGCGGTCCACCACCGGGGTCGGACTACGAGGTGGTGAACGTGAGGTCGTAGTCGTGGTAGTCGGGCTCGCCTTCGACGGCCTCGCGGAGCCGGCGCGCCCAGTCCTCGGTCTCCGGTCGGTCGTTGTTTCGCTGGGCCTCCTCCCGGGAGGCGAAGTCGACCTCGATCAGCCACCGGTCGGGGTGCTCGCGGTCGGCCAGCAGCCGGGCCCCCTCGTACCCCGGTGCCGTGCCGTGCTGCTCCTGGTGCCATCCGGCCAGCAGCTCCCTGAGCCGGTCGGGGTCCTGGGTCCGGACCGACATCATCTGCGTGAAGGACATGGTGTGCTCCTCGGTCTCCTCGTGCTCGTCGTGCTCGTCGGCGGAACGCCCCCGAACCGAACGACGGTGGCCCGCCGTGACGGTGTGAGGGATGTGGCGCCGAGCGGTCGGGTCGGCCCGAGGCGCTGACGGTGCGGCCGGCGCGAGCTGCCGCCCGGCTGCAGCCGGCCCGGTGTCGTGCCCCGCGTCCTGTCGCAGCGGCGTGGTGCGCTGGGGCTGTCCGGAACCTCCGGAGTGCAGCAGCGACCAGCAGGGCCACGCCTGCGCGGTGACCTCGAGCGTCCTCCCTGACGCTCAGCGGCACCTCTGACCGTGCAGGAGCTCACCCGAGCTGTCAAGGGGTGTCGGTGCCGTGCCCGCAGCGGTCGCGGTGCTCAGGTCCACTCCAGCGTGAGCTGGCCCTCCGTCGCCGGTGTGAGGCGCGTGCCGTGCGGGCGGCTGGCCCGGTCGAGGGTCGACTGGAGCCACGCGACGTCCGAGGCCGCAGCGCCGTGGAGCCGGAGCTGTCGGGCCTGCATCGGGAGCAGCCGCAGGCCGATGAGCCGGCCGGAGCGACGATCCAGATCGAGCAGGTACAGCACCCGCAGCTCGCTGCGGTAGGCCTCGTGACCGCCGATGCCCTCGTAGTCGTTGATGAGATCGCCGCAGCCGTAGAGGATCGGGCGCTCGCGGTAGACCTCGATGGGTCGGGGATGGTGGGACGAGTGACCATGGACCACGTCCACGCCGCCATCGACCAGTGCGTGGGCGAAGCGGGTCTGCTCGCGGGGCACGTCGTAGCCCCAGTTCGAGCCCCAGTGGATCGACACGACGACCAGGTCGTCGGGCTGTCGCCAGCGCTGGATGTGGTCCAGCACCCTCGGTGCCTCGCCGTCGAGCCGGCGACCGAGCAGCGCGACACCGGGTCGCCCGCTGCTGGCCTCCCACCCGTCTGGGATCCCGCTGCTCGGCGCGCCGAGCGACAGCACCAGCACCCGACCGCCACCGTCGAGCGGGACCGTGGCCGGCCGCCAGGCCTCGGCTGCGTCGTGGCCTGCCCCGGTGGTGCGCAGCCCGGCGGCGCCCAGCACGGCGAGGGTCTCCTCCAGCCCCTCCCGGCCGAGGTCGAGGACGTGGTTGTTCGCCAGCGTGCACACGTCCGGGGCGACGGCCTCGAGGCACGCGAGGTTGTCCGGGCTCATGCGGTAGTGGATGGCCTTGCCCGGGGCGAAACGGTCGCTGCGGGTGATGCTGGTCTCGAGGTTGATGACCCGCACATCGGGTGCTGCCACCTGCAGGGCCGCGAGGGCATCCCCCCATGGCCAGGCCGGATCCACCGGTCGGGGGATCGGGCCGTTGACCTCCTCCGCCAGCTCGACGTAGCGCCGGGCGTCGGTGACGTAGCCCTCCTGCAGGGTGGGGTCACCGGGGGAGGGCAGGATCTGATCGATCCCGCGGCCGAGCATGACGTCGCCGCACAGGAACAGCCGGACCACGTCAGCTGGCAGGCCCCGGTCCGTGCTCGCGCGAGGGACGGCTGCCGTCGGCCCGGTGTCGCCCGTGGTGCCGGTGGGGCCGGCATCGCCGGCGCTCACGGTGCGAGGGCGGTGCGGAGGACCGTCAGGAACCGCTCCCTGGCGCGGCGCTCGAGCCACGGGAGGTGCCCGCACCCGTCGAGGACGTGCACCGTCAACTCCGGGCAGAGCGGCTGGAGGGGGTCGACGACGCCGGCCAGGGGATGCGGGTCGTGGTCGCCGTGGAGCACCACGACGGGGCACGGCAGGCAGGCGTCGGGATCGAGGAGCGTGCCCGAGTCGCGACGCGCCTCGACCTCCCCCCACACCGACCGGAACAGGCCCAGCTGGTGGGTCACCCCCTCGAGCCGATCGACGACCGGGTCGAGGTGGTCGATGGCCAGCAGCAGGTCACCGGACCGTGCGAAGGCGGCTCCGGCGCGTGCGGGGTCGGGACCGCTGCACGCGCGCAGGAGGTCGTCGAACTCGGCTCGTTGCGCGTCGGACATCCGGGCCCGCCGGGTCGCGGTCGTTCGCTCGCCCCCTCGCCGGTCGAAGGGTGCGCTGCCCACGAGCACTAACCGGTCGAACAGCTCGGGGTGCCGCTGTGCGGTCAGGACCGCGAGCATCGCCCCCCAGGATGACCCCACGACGACCGAGCGACCCTCCCCCTCGGTCCTCAGCGCGCGGACGAGCTCGGCGACCTGACCGGCGATGCTGTCGGCGGTCTGGAACGGTTCGAGCACGCCCGTGCCGTCCGTCGCGAGCTCCCGTGCGAGCGGCGCGACCATCCCCGGTGCACCGGGGCCACCGTGGAGCACGGCGATGCGACGCGGCGGCTGGCCGTGGCGTCGGAGCGTCGGCGTTCGGGGCGCGGTCATGCTCCGCCCAGTCTACGAACGACGGTGGCGAGGAGGCTGCCCGCGCGGGCACGCCCGGGGTCCTGCCGCGTGCCCACCGGCCGGTCGCTGCGGTCGCGGCGCGGCGCGGCGCCGGTTCACTCCGGGGCGAGCCGGCGCAGCAGCGCCGACGGCCCCACGACCCGGGCGCCGAGCTCGTGCGCACGGTCCCGCAGCCCCCGGTCGGCGGTGACCACGGTGTCGGTGCTGGTCCCCTCCGGGGCCACGGTCAGCCTGCTCTCGAGGAGCGCCACGATGCGGTCGTCGGCCGCGTCTGGCCCCTCGGTCGTGGCGTGCACCACCTCGATGTCGCCGTGGCGACCTGACCGCAACGCTCGGCCGGCCCGGCCCTCGACCACGAGCAGGACGGGGCCGGTGCGGCTCGCACCGAGGTCTTGGAGCTCTCTCAGCAGCCGTGCGGTGGCCGCCGCGCGATCACGCCACCAGCCGTCGGGGCGGCTGGCGAGCACGTTCATCGCATCGATGATGAGCCGTCCCTCGTCGGGCAGCGTCACGGGATCGGCCGCCCGCGGCCGCGATCCAGCGGTCATCCGTCGAGGTCGCGGGCATCGTCGGGGACGTCGACGGCGTAGCGGCGGAGCACCTCCAGCGGCACGAGTTCGAGCACCCGTTCGTTCGTGGCGCCCAGCACCACGGGGGCCGCAGCGCCGTCCTGGTGTGCCCGTAACCAGTTGGGCGCCGTCACGCACCACCGGTCGCCGGGCTGCAGCCCGGGGAACCGGAACTGGGGCCGGGGTGTGCTGAGGTCGTTGCCGATCGCCCGTTGGTGGGCGAGGAACTCGGCCGTGACCACGGCGCAGATCGTGTGGCTGCCGAGGTCCTCCGGCCCCGTGCGGCAGGCGCCGTCGCGGAACCACCCGGTCAGGGGATCGAGGCTGCAGGGCTCGAGGTCACCCCCGAGCACGTTGCGTTCGTCCATGCGGTCGAGGCTACCCAGAGGTGCGCTCGGTGGTCGTCGGTAGGGTGGGGGAGCGTGAGCAAGGGCCGGCGCGGCGGCCAGCCAGCGACCCGGCGCACAGGGCAGGAGCGGACAGGATGCAGCAGCGACCGAGCGCGCACCGACGGCGACCGGATCCGGATGATCGACCCTTCGCAGCCGAGGAGGTGCTCCCGCGCCCGCACCCATCCTCGACGCTGTCGGCACCCCTGCGGATCGCGGTGCTGATGGGCGGCGCGAACAGCGAGCGGTACACCTCGCTGTCGACGGGAGTGGCGATCGCGCGAGCGTTGCGCTGGGTCGGGCACGCGGTCGCCGCCGTCGACTCCGCGCAGGCGCCGATCCCGGTCGATCGTGGGGTGGAGCAGGCCTTCCTGACCGCCGAGGTGGCTGAGGAGGACATCCCCGACACCCCCGTGTCCCCGACCGTGGTGACCCCGCCGGACCTGGCCGCGCTGGCGGAGGTCCGCGCCCGACAGGAGGACGGCGTGATGGCGCCCGGCCTGCTGCCGATCCTGCGTGCCGCGGACGTGGTGTTCGTCACGACCTTCGGCGACGAAGGGGAGATGGGCAACAGCCAGCGCTACCTCGAGAAGCACGGCCTCGTCTACACGGGTCCGACCCCTGATGTCTGCGACCTGACCTTCGACAAGGTGAGGAGCAAGGAGGTCGTCGCCGCCCACGGCATCGACACCCCGGCCTGGCACCTGGTGCGTCGTGGCCACCTCGACGAGGACCTCCGTGGTCTCACCCTCCCCGGACCCTGGATCGTCAAGCCCCACGCCGGCGGGTCGACGATCGGGCTGACGAAGGTCGACGATCCTGCCGAGCTGCCGGCGGCCTGTCGGCTGGCGACCGCCGAGGACCGCGATGCGCTGATCGAGGAGTACGTGCCCGGTCGGGACCTGACCATCGCCGCCCTGGGGGACCGCGTCTTCGCGGTCGTCGAGCCGCTCAGTGACCACGAGGTCTTCAGCTACGAGGCGAAGTACACCCCCGGCGAGGCGCGGAAGGAGGTCCCGGCCAACCTGTCACCAGCAGACACCGCGCGCGTACGGCGGCTGACGGGTGAGGTCCACCAGATCCTCGGGATCGGGGAGGCCACCTCGCGGGCTGACTTCCGGCTCGCTCCCGACGGTCGGCTGGTGTTCCTCGAGACCAACCCGGTCCCGGGCATGACCCCGCGGTCCAGCTACCCGATGTCGGCCGCGTCCGAGGGCGTGGCCTTCCCGGAGCTGTGCGAGGACATCGTCGTCCGCGCGTTGCGCCGCGCCGGTCGCAGCGTGGCGGGGCTGCAGTCATGACCGCAGGGCCCCGGGCCGGGGTGGACGCCCCCTCCCGCCCGACCCGTGAGGTCAGGGAGCTCTCCCACCTCCGGATCGCGATGTCCGACGGTGTCCGGCTCGCGGCCCGCATCTGGCTGCCCGTGGACGCCGACCGGGACCCCGTCCCCGCGTTGCTCGAGTACCTGCCCTACCGCAAGAACGACGCCACCGCGCTGCGCGACCGCGAGCGTGGGACCGAGCTCGCCTCCTACGGCTACGCGGTCGTGCGCGTGGACCTGCGCGGGTCGGGCGACTCGGAAGGGTTGATGTTCGACGAGTACGCCCGGCAGGAGCTCGACGACGGCTGCGAGGTGATCGCCTGGCTCGCGGCGCAGGCCTGGTGCAACGGCAACGTCGGGATGAAGGGCATCTCCTGGGGCGGGTTCAACGCCCTGCAGATCGCGGCGCTGCGCCCACCGGCGCTCAAGGCGGTGGTCAGCGTCTGCTCCACCGACGACCGGTACGCCGACGACGTCCACTACCACGGCGGGTGCGTGATCGCCTCGGAGATGCTGCCGTGGTCGACCCGCATGCTGTCGGCCGGGGCGAGACCCCCCGACCCGCTGAGCTTCGGGGAGGGCTGGCGCGAGGCCTGGTTGGCACGGCTCGACGTCACCCCTTTCGTGGCGACCTGGCTGACCCACCAGCGCCGGGACGACTACTGGAAGCACGGGTCGGTGGCCGAGGACCTCGACGCCATGCAGGCTGCCGTCTACATGGTCGGCGGGTGGGACGACGCCTACCGCGACGCGGTGCTGCGGGTGCTGGAGGGCTACTCGGGCCCGCGCAAGGGGCTCATCGGGCCCTGGGGGCACGTCTACCCCGACTACGGCGCGCCGGGTGCCCCGATCGATTTCATCGGCGAGATGATCCGGTTCTGGGACCACTGGCTCAAGGGCATCGACACCGGCATCATGGACGAGCCGATGCTCCGGGTGTTCCTGCGGGAGACGCTCGACCACCACCCCCACCGGGCGGAGCGGGTCGGGGTGTGGGCGACCGAGCCGAGCTGGCCGTCGCCCTCGGTCAGCGAGCAGCGGTGGCTGCTGGGCTCCGACCACCGGCTGTGGCTGGACGACGGTCGGACCTCGGCCGATCGCTCACCCGAGGACTCCCACACCCTGGTCGGCAGCCAGACCGCCGGCATCGAGGCCGGTGCCTACATGGGTGCCGGGATCGTGGAGGACCTGCCCGGGGACCAGCGCCGTGAGGATGGCCTCGCGCTGACCTACGACTCCGCGCCGCTGGAGGCGCCCCTGACGATCCTGGGGCAGCCGGAGCTGCGGCTCACGCTGTCGGTGGACCAGCCGTTGGCGCTCGCCGCCGCGCGGCTCACCGAGATCACCCCGGCCGGGGTGTCGCGGCTGGTCGCACGGGGGCTGCTCAACCTCACCCACCGCGACAGCCACGAGCACCCGACCCCGATGGTGCCCGGTGCGCAGACCGCGGTGACCATCCAGCTGAGCGCCGCCGGTCACACCTTCAGCCAGGGCAGCCGCCTGCGGGTGGCCATCTCGCCGACCTACTGGCCCTGGGCGTGGCCCTCGCCGGAACCGGTGACCCTCAGCCTCCATCCCATCGAGGGCTGCGTCCTCGCCCTGCCCCTGCGCACCCCCCAGCCCGGCGAGGAGGAGCTGCCGAGGTTCCTGCTCGGGGACGGGGACGGCGAGGACCAGCCGACCCGCGGCGGGGAGCGGCAGGTCGTCCACGACTGGGTGTCGGGCCGCTCCACCCTGCGGGCCTGGTTCGACGAGCAGCAGGTCCGCCTCCCCGATGGCTTGGAGCTGACCGAGCACTGGGAGCGCGCCTTCTCGATCGTCGAGGGTGCGCCGCTCACCGCCGAGGTGCGCTCGGAGCGGACCTCGGAGCTGTCACGGGGTGACTGGCGGGTGCGGGTGGTGGCCACCTCGACGATGTCGGGCGACGCCAGCACCTTCCACGTCACCAGCGCCCTCGACGCCTACGAGGCCGGTGTGCGGATCGCGGCCCGCCAGTGGCGCTTCGAGATCCCCCGCGACCTCGTGTGAGCGCGATCGAGCTCGGTGCCGAGTAGGGCCGTTGGTCCTGGCTGCGCGGCACTGCAGCGCCTGGGGTGGGGCCTTTGGTCACAATCTATAGCCAAACGCTAACGTTTGGTTGTTCACTTGTGATTTCCTGGGGGTGCCGGGCGGTTCGAGGCCCCGGCCGCAGGTCGGACGGGCCCGGTCACCACACCTGACACCCTTGGGAGCCGACCATGAGCAGCGAGACGACCTCCCGGACCGGCTGGATGACGAGCAGGACCGGCCTGGTGCTGTTCCTGGTGCTGGGGCTGGTCCTCGGCGCCGTGGGTGCACGGCTGGGCGCCGGTGTCGCCAGTGGCGGGGACCTGGCAGCGGTGGCCAACCAGCGTGGGCTGACGGGTGAGCAGGCGCAGGCGGCCCTGGCCACCTTCGTCGCGCCGGGCGAGCACGACGACTACCTGATCTTCGCCTCCGGCGGGCACTCCGGCCAGGTGCACGTCATCGGGGTGCCGTCGATGCGGCTGCTGAAGACCATCCCGGTGTTCGCGCCCGACGCCTGGTCCGGCTACGGCTTCGGCGCGGACTGGACCGAGGAGCTGCTGGAGGAGGGCTCGGACCCGGCGCAGAACGATCCGTTGCTGTGGGGCGACACCCACCACCCAGCGTTGTCCGAGACCGACGGCGACTACGACGGCCGCTTCCTCTACATCAACGACCGCGCCAACGGGCGCATCGCCATGATCGATCTGCGGGACTTCAAGACCAAGCAGCTCTACGACATCCCGAACCTGCAGAGCTCGCACGGTGGGGTGTTCGCGACGCCCAACACCGAGTACGTGCACATCTCGGCGAAGACGCCCGCCCCGATGTGGGCCGAGGACGGCTACGCCGACCTCGACGACTACGCGGAGGAGTTCCGTTCGGCCTCGACGTTCCTGTCGGTCGACCAGGACACGGGCCGGTTCCTGCCGGAGGAGAGCTTCCAGATCGAGCTGCCGCCCTACAACCAGGACCTCGCGGACGCCGGGAAGCTCGCGAGCGACGGGTGGGCGTTCATCAACAGCTACAACACCGAGATGGCCGTCGGCGGCATCCTTGAGGGTCGCGAGCCCCTCGAGCAGGGCGCCATCACCAACGACTTCGACTTCCTGCACATCATCAACTGGCACAAGGCCGAGCAGGTCGTGGCCGATGGCAAGTACGTCGAGCTGAACGGGATGCGCATCATCACCCTCGACACCGCGATCGAGGAGGAGCTCCTCTACTTCGCGCCCGAGCCCCGCAACCCCCACGGCGTGGACGTCTCGCCCGACGGCAACTACATCACCGTCTCCGGCAAGCTCGACCCGAACGCCACCATCTACTCGATCGAGCGGATCGAGGCGGCGATCGAGAACGGCGACATCGAGGGCCACGATCCCTTCGGGGTGCCGATCCTGACCTTCGACTCGGTCGTGGAGGCGCAGGTCGAGCTCGGCGGCGGCCCCCTGCACACCCAGTACGACGGCGACGGCAACGCCTACACGAGCCTGTTCGTCGAGAGTGCGGTCGCGAAGTGGACGCTTGGCCCCGAGGCCGGGGTCAGTGAGGGCGACGCCTGGCAGCTCGTCGACAAGATCCCCGTCCACTACAACATCGGTCACCTCGTCAGCTCCCACGGTGACACCGTCAACCCGCAGACCGACTACCTCGTCGCGATGAACAAGTGGGCGGTCGACCGGCACACACCCGTGGGCACCTTGCACCCGCAGAACTTCCAGCTGATCGACGTCAGCGGGGAGGAGATGCAGCTGCTGAAGGACATGCCGATCGGGTTCGGCGAACCGCACTACGCCCAGATGGTGGCGGTCGACGTGCTCGCCGACACGGTGTGGACCACCTACCCCGAGGTGGGGATGGACACGCTCACCCTCGAGGCATCACCGGTCGCGACCACCTACGACGAGGCCCGCATCGAGGTCAACGGTGACGTCGTCGACGTCTACGTCGCCGTCCTGCGCAGCCACTTCAAGCCCGACATCGTGCGGGTGAAGGAGGGGCAGACCGTCAACTTCCACCTGACGAGCATCGAGACCGCGCAGGACGCCACCCACGGGTTCGCGCTCCCCGCCTACAACGCCCAGGCGAGCCTCGACCCCGGTGAAACCCTCACGGTGACGATCGAGGCCGACCGCACCGGCTCCTTCGCCTTCTACTGCACGGAGTTCTGCTCGGCGCTGCATCTGGAGATGCAGGGCTGGCTGCTGGTCGAACCGGCCTGACCGTCCGCTGGGCTCGGCGACCGCCGAGCCCAGCCGACGAACCGGCCCGTTGGCCCCACGACCCACCCCCTGACCCGCCCGCTGACCAACCCCAGGAGCACCACCATGCGAACCACCCCGGCCCTGATCGCCTCCCTGGCCCTCGGCCTCCTCCTGACCGGCTGTGGCGGTGACGGCACGGCGGGCTCCGACGACGACAGCGCCGCCGATGCCCTGACCATCGTTGCCACCGAGTACGAGTTCACACCCGCCGAGGTCACGATCCCGGCCGACACGCCCACGGAGATCGTGCTCGTCAACGAGGGCATCGTCGAGCACGACTGGACCATCGACGAGCTCGATGTGGAGATCTACGCGGCTGCCGGCGAGTCGGCCACCGCCACCGTCACCGCTGCCGCCGGCACCTACGACGTCTACTGCTCGATCCCGGGGCACCGCGACCTGGGGATGGTGGGCGTGCTCGAGGTCGGCTGAGCGCCGATGACGGGCGAGGTCCGAGCCCGACGACGCCATCCCTGCAGGGAGCGATCGATGCGCAGCCCACGACGCACCAGCGACCACGGCCAGCGGCCGTCCGGTGCGGTGCTCGCCGCCCTCGGTGGTGTGTCACTGGTGCTGGTCGCCGGCGCCTGGTTCCTCCCGCTGTGGACCGCCACGCTCCACGCACCCCAGTACCCGGGTGGCCTGACGATGCGGGCCTACGGCCACGACGTCACCGGTGATGTCGACGAGATCAGCGGCCTCAACCACTACGTCGGGATGCGTGCCTTCGACCTCGCCGACTTCCCCGAGATCGCCCTGTGGCCCTTCGCGCTCGCGGGTGCCGTGGTGGCCGTGGGCCTCGCGCTCCTCCTGGGGCGGACCTGGCTGCGACGGTTCGGGCTGCTGTACCTGTGGGCCACCCCGGTCGGGGTGCTGGCGGTGATCCAGCTGCGGCTCCACCAGTACGGCCAGGACCTCGATCCACGTGCCGCCCTGCGCATCGACCCGTTCACCCCCCTGGTGGTCGGCCCGACGGAGGTCTGGAACTTCCAGACCTGGAGCTGGCCCGGGCTCGGGCTGTGGTCGCTGGTGCTGGCCGCGGCGCTGCTGACCTTCGGTCCCGGCCTCATCGGCCGGTTCGGTGCGCGGGTGGAGGCTGGCGCCGGGGCCGTCGCCCTCGCCGTGGCCACCCTCGGCTTCGTCCTGGTCCCCTCAGGGTCGGTGGCCGTCGCGTCCACCGACCATGAGCTCGATCTGGCGGCCCGCCTCGCCGCGGCCGAGCCCGGTCAGCGGATCGTGATCCCACCCGGCGTGCACACCGCCGATGTCGTGATCGACACCCCCGTGGTGCTGGAAGGGCGTCCGGGCGCGGTGCTGCAGGGCGACGGCACCGGGTCGGTGGTGACGGTGGTCGCACCGGGCACCGAGCTCCGCGGCCTGACCGTGCGGGGTTCCGGACGGGGCCCGACCGGTAACCCCGCAGCGATCCGGATCGAGGCCGACCGCGTCACGGTCGAGCGGGTCGCCGTGGAGGACAGCTACATGGGGCTGGCCGTCGAGGGCGCCACCGACGTCCGGCTGGTCGACAACGTGATCCGGGGTCGTGCCGGGGCCGTCATCGTCGACGAGGCCCACGCGGTCGAGCACGACGGCGAGGACGGGGTGTCGCCCGAGACCGCCGGCGACGAGCGCGGGGCCCGCGGTGACGGCATCTGGCTGCACGACGCCGACCACGTGCTGGTCCGGGGCAACCGGATCACCGACAGCCGGGACGGCATCTACGTGTCCTTCGGCACCGGCGCGCTCCTCGACGGCAACGAGGTGACCGGTAGTCGGTACGCCGTGCACTCGATGTTCGCCTCGGACCTGAGGCTGGTCGAGAACCACCTCCACCGCAACCTGTCCGGTGCCGTGCTGATGTACCGCGGTCCCGTGCTGCTCCTGCGCAACCACATCGAAGGCTCCACCTCGCCATCCACCGGTTTCGGGGTCCTGCTCAAGGACGTCGTCGAGGTGGAGGCGGTGCAGAACGTCGTGGTCGACAACCGGGTCGGGCTCCACCTCGACGGCCCGACCGGGGCGCAGGAACCCGGCAGCTTCGTGGCCAACACCGTCGCCCGGAACGTGATCGGGGTCGCCGCCTACCCCTCGGCGCGGGCGAGCTTCAGGGCCAACAGCTTCGTGCACAACCGGTTGCAGGTGCAGCCCCAGGGCGGTCAGCTCCGCGGGCTCGCGTTCAGCGACCAGGGCTGGGGGAACCTGTGGAGCACCTACCGGGGTTACGAAGCCAGGACGCCCGGTCGCGGCGCCGTCCCCCACGTCGAGGGCGGCGCGGTGGACCGCCTGCTCGGCCGCCACCCGGAGCTGCTGGCGATCGCCGACGGCCCGGCCTTCCGGCTCCTTCGGTCCATCGAGGAGCGGTGGGGCCGACAGGCGCCGGTGCTGGTCGACGAGCTGCCCATCACGATCCCGGTGTCACCACCCCTGCCGGCGGCGACGACCGACCCGCTGGCGCGGCCCCTGGGGGTGGCCGTGGCGACGGTGCTCCTGACCCCGCTGCTGGCGCTGGTGGCCTGGCAGCGGCCCCATCGAGCGCTGAGCAGGAGGTGGCAGCATGCCGTCGCTGCGTGATGCCACACCGCGGCTGCGGGTCCGCGGTCTCACCAAGGCCTTCGGGCGCCACCGGGTCCTCGACGGTGTCGACCTCGACGTGCCGGCTGGTGCTGCGGTCCTGCTCACCGGGGACAACGGCAGCGGGAAGACGACCCTGCTGCGCTGCGTCGCCGGGCTGGTCGACGCCGTCGGCGAGCTGTCGATCGACGGCCGCGGCATCGACCGCTCGCCAGGCAGCCGCCGCACTCTGAGCTACCTGCCCCAGTCCCCGGGGCTCCCGGGGTGGGCGACCGGAGCGGAGCTGCTGCAGCTGTTCGGCCGGCTGCGCGGGAGCCACGAGCTGCTCATCGACCTTCCCGCGCGCTTCCTCCCGCCGCTCGACCGCCCGGTGGGCCAGCTGTCGGGTGGCCAGCGGCAGCGGGTGGCGATCGCGATCGCGCTGCTCGGCGGCCCGCGGCTGCTGCTGCTGGATGAACCGGCCGCCAACCTCGACGAGGAGGGGCGAGCAGCCCTGATCGACCTCGTGCGCCGTGCCACCGAGCAGGGCGTCAGCGTCGTGGTGGCCGCTCCCTCCCGGGGGGAACTGGCAGGGATGACCGACCGCGTCGTCCGGCTGGCCGGCGGCGGCATCGTCGCGCCCGGTCGCGACGTGGCGAGGTCACGGGACGCGGGCCGGTCCTGCGACGGCCCGCCGCCCGGGCAGGAGGAGGTGGCCGGATGAGCGCGATGTCGCAGGTGACCGGGCTGGCGGCCTTCGAGCTGCGGGGCGCCACACGGTCCCGCTGGGTCCTGATCGGCGCCGGGGTCTTCGCCGCTGCGGCGGTCGGCGCCACCGTGGCGGGCCTGCGCTCCTTCGCCTCCCTCGGCCTGGCCGGCGCGGGCGCCGCGACCGATGGGCTGGTCCAGGTGGCCCTGCTGCTGCCCCCGCTGCTCGGGCTGCTGCTCGGTGCCGGCAGCCTGGCCCGGGACCGGGAACGAGGCTTCCTCGCCATGTTCGCCAGCCAGCCGGTCAGCCGCACGACGCTGCCGATCGCGACCTTCCTCGGAGGCGTGGTCGCGGTCTGGGCCATCGTCGCCTTCGGGCTGGGCGCCGGCGGGCTCCTGATCGCCACGGTGGCAACGCTCGCCGACCTCGCCGCCCTTGCCACCGTGGTCGTGGTGGCGTTCTCGGTCACCGCGTCGGCCGTCGCGATCGGCATCGCCATCGCGGCGTTGGCGAGCACCCATCAGCAGGCGACCGCCGCGGCCGCTGCGATGTGGCTGCTCCTGGCCCTCGGTCTGGACCTGCTGCTGGCGGGTGTCGCGCCGGGGCTGCGTCTGGGACCCAGTGGCCTGCTGGCGGCGGTGCTCGTCAACCCGATCGAGGCCGGGCGGGTCCTGGTCCTGCTGCTGCTGGAAGGGACCGCGGCGCTCGGGCCCTTCGGTGCGTACCTGTCCGACCGCCTCGGGCGGCCCGGCGCGATCACCCTGCTGGGCAGCAGCCTGATGGCCTGGACCGCCGGCCCGCTGCTACTGGCGGTCGCCGTCACCCGGCGCCGCGATATCTGACCGAGCGAGGCTGGGGGAAGGAACCGACATGCGTGAGACCACCCACCCGGACCGCGCCGTCGGGCGCAGCGTGCTGCTGCCGTTGGCCTTCGTGCTGGGTCCGGCGGTCGTCCTGCTGATCGCGCTGGCCGTCGCCGGCCTGCGCGCCGACCACCTCGTCGTCGAGGTCCCCCTGGGCACCGCGGCGAGGATCGCGGCCGGTGAGAGCGTGGAGCTGCTGCCCGCGCGGCTCGAGCTGACGGTCGGCGACACCCTGGAGATCCGCAACCACGACCTCGAGGCCCACGACGTCGGCCCCTACACGGTCGGGGCCGGCCAGTCGCTCACGCAGACCTTCGCCACACCGGGGGTGCTGCAGGGGATCTGCACCCTGCACCCCGACGGTGAGGTCACGATCGTGGTGCGCTGACATGCGCAGCGTCCGCGCCTTCCTGCCCACCGCCGGCGACCCCGACGAGCTGGCACTCGCGTTCGTCGGCTCGCCTGAGGGGTGGTTGCCCGAAGCTGAGCTGCGCGGGCCGGACCGGTGGTCGATGTGCCTCCACGCTGGCGGGCTCAGCCGCACGGTGCGCGCCCGTGTCGGGGACCCCTGGTCCAGCGGTCGCACCCTGTGGCGATCGTTGTCCTGGGACCCCGCCGAGGGGACGTCGGACTCGCTCGCCCGGCTCCTGCCGGCCTGCGACGGCGAGCTCGGTCTCCACCGGATCGAGCACCTCGTCACGCTGATCTTCGACGGTAGGTACCGGCCCCCGGGCGGTCAGCTGGGTGTGGCGATGGACGCCCTGGCGCTGTCCCGCGTCGCCCAGGGGACGATCGATCGGCTCGTGGTCGACGTCGCCGCGCGGCTGTCCACCGCGGCGGCGCGGTCCCGCGCGGTCGGCGACCGCCGGGTGAAGGGCTCGCCCAGGCGCTGAGCGGAGGAGGCTCGGATGGTCGGCTCGTCAGCGAACCAGGCGCCGCCGGTGGCGCCCTCGGCGGCTGCACCCAGCCCTGCTGCGGAGCCGCCGGCCGAGCAGGGCACGGCTGCGCCCGAACGCGCACTCCGCAGCCCGCCGCCGCCACCTCGCC
>SLQK01000337.1 GCA_007131525.1 Nitriliruptoraceae bacterium
AGCGCTACGCTGCCGCCTCCCGCGCCCGCTCGGACCACGACCGCGGCGCGGTCCGCCCCCGTGCTGGAACTGGCATACAGGGACGACTCAAAATCGTCTGCCCATGCGGGCTTGTGGGTTCGAGTCCCACCGGGGGTACCACCCGCCCACCACCCGTCCGCCACCCGCCAACCACACGTCCAGCACCCGGCAACCGCCCACCCGATCAGCCGCTCCTTGGGGCTGTTTGGCCCGCCGGTCCACCGCCGCTAGCGTTGGACCGCCACCGATGCGCCCCGCCCATCGGGTCGGACGACATGCCCACGTCGAAGGCAGCGATCACGGCTGGATCCAGGCAGCTCCCGCGAACGCGCCGACGGCTGGAGCGGACCCGTTCGGCCCTTGAGCGAGCGCAGGCCACCGAGCGTGAGCTCGCGGAGCAGGTCGCGTACCTCGACGCGGTCGCAGCGGATGCTCACACCCGGGGGCTGGTGGCAGACGACCCCCAGGCGGCGCGCGAGGCGCGCGACGCCCGCAGCGATCTCGACCGTCACACCGCCCTGCTCGACGACACCCGCCGGGAGATCAACCGCCTGCTCGCCGAGCAGGACGCCCTCCTCGAGCGCCTCCTCGAGCTCACACGCCCACCCGGCCGGAGGAACCCACCGTGAGCGATGCGACCGCCGGGCCGCCCCCCACCAGTCCCGACGCCGATGAGGTTCCCACGCGGGTGCTGATCGCCGAGGACGAGGCGTTGATCCGTCTCGATCTGAAGGAGATGCTCGAGGAGGAGGGCTTCGATGTCGTCGCCGAGGTCGCGGACGGCGCATCGGCGGTCCGCCTGACCCGGGAACTGCGACCGGATCTGGTGATCCTGGATGTCAAGATGCCGGTGATGGACGGCATCCAGGCCGCCGAGGAGATCGCCAAGGAACGGCTGGCCGCGATCCTGATCCTGACGGCGTTCAGCCAGCGGGACCTGGTCGAGAAGGCGCGGCGCGCCGGGGCGATGGCCTACCTCGTCAAGCCCTTCCAGAAGCACGACCTCCTGCCGGCCGTGGAGATCGCCGCGGGCCGGTTCCGGGACCTGTCCGGGCTCGAGCGGGAGGTCGACGACCTCCATGGACGGCTGGAGGCACGCAAGCTGGTGGAGCGGGCCAAGGGCCTCCTGCAGTCCCACGAGGGGATGAGCGAGGCGGACGCCTTCCGGTTCGTCCAGCGGCAGGCGATGGAGCGCCGGCTGACCATGCGCCAGGTCGCCGAGCAGGTCATCGAACGGCTCGAGAGCTGATCCCGCCGGCAGCTCGACGCCCGGGCAGTCCGGAAGCGGCAGACCGGGAGCGGGAGGCCGCGTGATCGACAGGCCCCCGCCTGGACGCCGCGGGGCGAGCCCTCCTGGGGAGGGAGTGGATCCCGGGTGGAACGACCGGCGGGAGAGGGAGAGGTGGAGGCTCCACCCGGGATCCGGGGACGGGACCTGGAGATCCCGTCGGTGTCACTGGCGGATGACGTCGGAGACGCTACGCCCCGCACGTTGCGGCCAGGTTTCGACCACGTTGGCGCTGCGTGACCGCGGCGAGTTGACCGCGGGACCGTCCTCAGAACAGGGCCCGCGCCAGGCGGGGTCGGGCGGCGACCACCCGCGGGTCCTGATCGCCGAGCAGGCCGAACAGCCGGACGAGGTGCTCACGGGCCGGCTCACGGCTGTCACCCCCGAGCTGCACCGCGGCCAGCAGGTGCTCGATCGCCTCGCCGTAGGCCTCCTCGGCGGCCTCCGCCCGCCCGAGCGCCAGCAGGTCGGCACCGCTGGCGTTCCCCTCCTCGATGCGAGCCCGCAAGCTGGCGACGTCGGCACCGTCGCGGGCCAGCTCGATCCGGGTCACGACCGCTTCCGCGGCCGGATCGGGGCGGTGTGGGGTGACGAGCGCCAGGGCCCGGGTGGGGTCCTGGGTGCGCAGCAGCTCCGCCAGGCCGATCGCCGCCTCCCGGTGGCTCGGGTCGAGCTCCAGGGCCCGCTCGAGCTCCGCGATGGCGGCCGGCCCGGTGGCGGACCGGGCGCGGGCCACCGCCTGGTCGGCCTCGGTCGGCAGGAGGTCCTCGATGAAGGCCGCGAGCCTGGGCTCGGGCTGGACCCCGGTGAACTGCGCAACGGCGGTGCCGTCCCGGAAGCCGACGACCTGCGGGATGCCCTGCACGCGGTAGCGCTGGGCGAGGGCCTGGTTCGCGTCGACATCGACCTTGGCGAGCAGCACCCGTCCGTCCTGGGCGGCGACGGCGCGCTCGAGCATGGGGGTCAGCTGACGGCAGGGGCCGCACCAGGCCGCCCAGAAGTCCACGATCACGGGCCGCTCGTGGGACGCGGCGATCACCGCCTCGTCGAAGGTCGTCGTGTCGACATCGATGACGTGGGGAGCTGCGCTCACGGTGCGAACCTCGCGGGTGGGGTCGGCGGGGGGCCGAGGCGGGCCGGCCTGTCGGTTCCTTCGGGGGAGCGGTGGGGATGGACGGACCGGACGCGCGGGCACGGCAGGTGGGCGCCGTCCGGGGGTCGCCCACCGGACGCTCACTAGGCTGACAACGCCGAGGCGTCCGAGGAGCTTCCCGTGCCCGATCAGCGCACCCTGTTGCTGCTCGACGGGCACTCCCTGGCCTACCGGGCCTTCCACGCCCTGCCCGACACCCTGCGGACGGCGACCGGCCAGCTGACCAACGCCGTCTACGGCTTCACCTCCATGCTGGTCAAGCTGCTCGCCGACCGGGAACCGGACGGGGTGGTGGTCGCCTTCGACCGCGGCCGCGACGTGGAGCGCACCACGGCCTACCCGGCCTATAAGGCCAACCGGGCCGAGCCCCCCGAGGAGTTCCGGCCCCAGGTGGCGCTGATCAAGCAGGTGCTCACCGCCCTCGACATCCCCGTCGTCGAGGTGGAGGGCGTCGAGGCCGACGACGTGCTGGCGACCCTGGCGACCCGGGCGGTGGCGGCGGGGGCCCACGCCTACGTGGTGACCGGGGACCGCGACGCGATGCAACTCGTGGCCGAGGACCTGACGGTCCTCTACACCCTGCGGGGGATGAGCGACCTCGCGGAGATGACCCCCGAGGCGGTGCAGGAACGCTACGGGGTCCCACCGGAGCGCTACGTCGAGCTGGCCGCGCTGCGCGGTGACACCTCCGACAACCTGCCGGGCGTGCCCGGTGTCGGTGACAAGACCGCCGCCAAGCTGCTGACCACCTTCGGCGACCTCGACACCGTCTTCGAGCGGCTCGACGAGGTGCCGGGGAAGAAGGTGCCGCAGATGCTGGCCGAGCACCGCGAGCGGGTGCTGACCAACCGGGCGATCATGCGGCTGCGACGCGACCTGGAGCTCGACCTCGACCCGGAGCAGGTGGCCGCCCCGCGTCCCGACGCCGCGGCCGTCCGTGAGCTGTTCGGCGCCCTGGAGTTCCGGGCCCTCTACGACCGGCTCCCGCCCGAGCTGCTCGGCGAGGTGGCGGAGGCCCCGGACCGCGTCGAGGTGCAGCCCCGGGCGCTGCCCGCCGGTGGCATGGCGCCCTGGCTGGCGGCCGTCGACGGCCCCGTCGCGGTCCTGGCCACCTGCGAGGGCCAGGTCCCCCACCTGCGGTGGACCGCCGTGTCCCTGGCCGCCTCCGGTGCCGAGCCCGTCAGTGCCGATCTCGCCCGGCTGTCGGAGGAGGACCTGGCGGCGCTGGGGGACTGGCTGGCGTCCGGCGACCGACCCGTCGTCACCCACGACCTGAAGCTGCTGGATCACGCCGCCCACGCCCGCGGCTGGTCGGTGGCGGGGGTCACCGTGGACACCGAGCTCGCGGCCTACCTCCTGGCACCCGAGCAGCGCAGCTTCACCCTCGACCGCCTGGCGTTGCACGAGCTCGGTCGCTCGCTCGAGCCCGAGGACGACCAGCAGGCCGCCGGGGATCAGCTCAGCCTGGACGTCACGACCGAGGAACCGGTCGCCGAGCGCGGACTGGCCGTCGCCGCGACCCTGCAGCTCGCCGACCATCTCCTCGCCCAGCTCGAGGCCCGGGAGCAACGTGAGCTGCTCGCGCGCATCGAGCTGCCCCTGGCCCCGGTGCTGGCCCAGATGGAACGGACCGGGATCGCCGTGGATCGCGAGGTGCTGGCCGAGCTGCGGACCCGGCTGTCGCGGCGGGTCGACAGCCTCGAGCGGGAGGTCCACGACCACGCGGGCCGCACCTTCAACGTCGGGTCCGGCCCGCAGCTCCAGGAGGTGCTGTTCGAGGACCTCGGTCTGCCGCGGACACGCCGGATCAAGACCGGGTACTCCACCGACGCCCAGGCGCTCGGCAACCTCGCCGACGCCCACCCGATCGTGCCGGCGATCCTCGAGTGGCGGGAGGTGTCGAAGCTGCTCAGCACCTACGTCGATGCGCTGCCGAAGCTGATCGACCGGGACACGGGCCGGATCCACACCACCCTGTCCCAGACCATCGCCGCGACGGGCCGGCTGTCCTCCTCCCACCCGAACCTGCAGAACATCCCGGTCCGGCGGGCCGAGGGCCGGGAGATCCGACGGGCCTTCGTGGCCGGGGAGGGCTACGACGTCCTCCTGGTCGCCGACTACTCCCAGATCGAGCTCAGGATCCTCGCCCACCTCTCCGGGGACGAGGGGCTGCTGTCGGCCTTCGCCTCGGGCGAGGACATCCATGCCACCACCGCCGCGAAGGTGTTCGAGGTCCCCCTGGCCGAGGTGGACGGCGGGCTGAGGGACCGGGCCAAAGCGGTCAACTACGGCCTGGCCTACGGGCTGACCGCCTACGGTCTGGCCCAGCAGCTCGGGATCGCCCCTGACGAGGCGCAGGCCATCGTCGACGCCTACTTCGCCCGGTTCCCGGGGGTCCGCAGCTTCCTCGACGACGCCGTCGCGGGCGCGACCACCAGCGGCTACACCACGACGATGTTCGGCCGCCGCCGCTACCTCCCCGACCTGCGCTCCGACGACCGCAGCCGCCGCCAGATGGCCGAGCGCATGGCCCTCAACGCACCGATCCAGGGCACCGCCGCCGACGTGATCAAGCTGGCGATGATCGAGCTGGCCGACGCGCTGGACGCCAGCGACCTCGGGGCCCGCCTCCTCCTACAGGTGCACGACGAGGTCATCCTCGAGGTGCCCGACGGCGAGGTGGAGCGCACCCGGACGCTGGTGGAGGAGGTACTCAGCTCCGTGACCGAGCTGGCCGTCCCGCTGGAGGTCGACAGCGCGGTCGGTCGCACCTGGTTCGACGCGCAGAAGCACTGAGCGTCACCCGGCGCTCGGGCCGCTGACCGTCGGTCGGTGGTGCCCCGGAGCGGATGCCAGCGGTGCTCGCCTCAGCCCTCGATCACGGTGGCGGCGGTCGACGGCCCCGCGTCCCGGTCGAAGGCCAGGCCCTTGGCGGCGACGTCGAGGACCTCGAGGGCGTAGTCGCCCGGCGGACCGGTCATCCGGATCCGCAACCGACCGAACATGTCGGTGGTGCCCTGGACGGTGGCTGCCCGCTCCGGCCCCGTGAGACG
>SLQK01000315.1 GCA_007131525.1 Nitriliruptoraceae bacterium
ACGATCTTCAGCACGTTGACGAGCTTGTTGAGCTGCTTGATGATCTGCTCGAGCTGGACGGCCTCGGTCCCGACGACCAGCGTGAGCCGGGAGACCCGCTCGTCCTCGGTGGGGCCGACGGCCAGGGAGTGGATGTTGTAGCCGCGCCGCGCGAACATGCCGGCGATGCGCGTGAGCACACCCGGCTTGTTCTCGACGAGCACGGACAGCGTGTGGCGGTGGTTCATGTCGGATCCTCTCAGGCCTGCTGCTCGGCGACGCGGGCGTACCACTCCTCCGCCGACTCGATGAGCTCGTCGTTGCTGGCACCGGCAGGCACCATCGGGAACACCATCTCGTCGGGGTCGACGCGGCACTCGACCAGCACGGGCTGATCGGTGATGGCGCGGGCCTTCTCGAGGGTGGTGTGCAGGTCCTCGATCCGATCGATGCGGAAGCCCGGGATGCCGTAGGCGTCCGCCAGCTTGAGCAGGTCGGGCAGGTCCTGGGGCAGGGCGACCTGCGACAGCCGGTCCTCGTAGAACAGCGACTGCCACTGCCGCACCATGCCGAGGTAGCCGTTGTTGATGACCACGAACACCACGGGGATGTCGTGCTGGACCGCCGCGGCGATCTCCTGGAAGGTCATCTGGAAGCAGCCGTCGCCGTCGATCGCGATGACCGGAACGTCCCGACCGACGCCGACCTTGGCGCCGATCGCTGCCGGCACCGCGAAGCCCATCGTGCCCAGCCCACCGGAGTTGATCCACTGCCCGGCGCGCGTGTAGGGGATGTGCTGCGCGGCCCACATCTGGTGCTGACCGACACCGGCGACGTACACCGCCTCGTCGCCCCACACGTCGTAGACCGCCCGGATCGCCGACTGCGGCTTGAGCACGCCCTGCTCGGGCTGGTCGACGCGCAGCGGGTGCTGGGCCTTGAGGGCGTCGAGGTGGGCGCGCCAGGCCGTGGCATCGGGGACGAGCTCCTCGAACTGCCCCTTGCGCTGCTTCTCCTCAAGGACGGTCAGCAGCTGCTCGAGCACCACCTTCACGTCGCCGACGATCGGCACGTCCACGGGGCGGTTCTTGCCGATCTCTGCCGGGTCGACGTCGACGTGGATGACCTTGGCTTCGGGCGCGAAGGTGGCGAGTTGCCCGGTCACCCGGTCGTCGAACCGGGCCCCGAGCGTGATCAGCAGGTCCGTCTCCTGCAGCGCACGGACCCCGACGTAGTGCCCGTGCATCCCGGGCATGCCGACGAACAGCTCATGGGTGTCAGGCAGCACGCCCCGCGCCATCAGGGTGGTGACCACCGGGAGGCCGAGCAGGCTCGCGAACCGCTCCAGTTCGACGGCGGCACGCGCGCGGACCAGACCGCCACCGGCGTAGATCACCGGGCGCTCGGCGCGTGCGATCAGGTCGAGGGCCTCGCGGACCATCTTGCCGTGGCCACGGACGGTCGGCTTGTAGCCGGGGAGGTCCACCCGGTCGTCCCAGTGCCACTCGAAGGTGGCGTTCAGGATGTCCTTCGGGATGTCTACGAGCACGGGGCCAGGACGCCCGGAGCGGGCGACGTGGAAGGCCTCCTTGATCGCCTCCGGGATCCGCTCGGCGCTGGACACCAGCTCGTTGTGCTTGGTGATCGGCATGGTGATGCCGGTGACGTCGGCCTCCTGGAAGGCGTCCGAGCCGATCGCGGTGCTGGCGACCTGCCCGGTGATGGCCAGCACGGGCACCGAGTCCATCATCGCGTCGGTCAGGCCGGTCACGAGGTTGGTCGCTGCCGGCCCCGAGGTCACGATGCAGACCCCGACCCGGTTGGTGGCGTGGGCGTAGCCCTCGGCCATGTGGATCGCGCCCTGCTCGTGGCGGACCAGGACGTGCTCGAAGCCCGCCTCGATGAGCGGGTCGTAGGCCGGGAGGATCGCGCCCCCCGGGTACCCGAAGACGGTGTCGACGTCGAGCATCTCCAGGCTCTTCATCACAGCCTGCGCGCCGGTGATCTCCATGTTCATGGCCTCCGTGTCGTGCCCGCCCGCGGGATCCTCCGCGTGACGCCCGCCCCTCCTACGAGAGAACCTCCCGGGGTCCGGGAGGTTCGCGCGTGCTCAGGGCGAGCACGCGCTATGGAACGACGACGAGGACGCGGCGGTACGGGCGTGCCGTCACGCCGTCGCCGCTCCCCAGGTTCCGTAGCACGTGCGCTGCCTTGGTCTCGGTTATCGCACCGTCCGCCCGGACGGCGCGGGAATGGTTGCGCGTCGACGGCCTCAGGTCAAGTCGGACATGCCGGCGCGCGTCGCGACGGAGCCCGACGACGCTCAGCGCTCGTCGGTGAGCGCCTTGCGCGTGGCGGCGGCGATGCCGGCGGCATCGAGGCCGAGCTCGGCCAGGATCCGGTCCGGTGCGCCATGGGGCAGGTAGGCAGAGGGCACACCGAGGCGGAGGACCGGCGGGGCGTGGCGGACCCCGGCCCGCTCGACCAGTCGGTCGGCGAGTTCGGCTCCGCCGCCACCCCCGACCAGCCCGTTCTCCACGGTGACGACCATCGGCGCCTCGGCGGCCGCGACCAGCATGGACGCGTCCGCTGGCCGCACGCTGCGGACATCCCACACCGCGGCCTCGATGCCCTCCGCCGCGAGCAGCTCCGCCGCCTCCAGCGCTGGCAGCACCCGGTCGCCGATGGCCAGCACGCACACGTCCGACCCGTCGCGGAGCTGCCGGGCCGCGAGGCCTGCCACCTCGGTGTCGGGGTCGAGGCCGAGCTGTGCGGCGGTGACCGCGCGGCCCTTCGGGAACCGCAGGAACACCGGCCCACCCAGATCGAGCGCCGTGCGCAGCAGCCCGTCGAGGTCCTCGACGCAGGAGGGGGTCAGCACGGTCGCGCTGGCGATGCGCAGGCTGAGCCCGAGGTCGAGGATGCCGTGGTGGCTCGGACCGTCGTCGCCGGTGATCCCGGCACGGTCGAGGACGAAGACCACGTGCTCGTCGTGCAACCCGACGTCGAGGTTCGCCTGATCGAACGCTCGCGAGAAGAAGGTCGAGTACAGCGCCACCACGGGCAGCTTGCCGGCGTGGGCCATCCCCGCCGCCGCTGTGACCGCATGCTGCTCGGCGATCCCGACGTCCAGCACCTGGCCGGGGTGACGCGCGGCCAGGGGCAGCAGGCCGGTGGAGCCCGGCATCGCCGCGGTGATGGCGACCAGCTCCTCGCGGTCCTCGGCGATCTCGAGCAGCGATGCGCTGAACGAGGCCGTCCAGGAGGGACCGCTGTCACCGCCGTTGGCACGTCCGGTCTCGACATCGAAGGCCGAGGTGTCGTGCAGCTTCTTCTCCGGATCGGTCTCGGCCGGGGCGTAGCCCTTGCCCTTCTGGGTGAGCACGTGCACCAGCACCGGGGTCTGCAGCCGCGCCGCGTGACGCAGCGCGTGTTCGAGCCGGGCGAGGTCGTGCCCGTCGTAGGGTCCGAGGTAGCGCACGCCGAGCGCCTCCACGAAGGACTGCAGTGCCGGTGCCTCGGACACCGCCGACTTGATCGCCTCGAGCCCCGCCCCGGTGAGTCGCTCCACGAAGGGCAGGCGGCTCAGCGCGGTGTCGATCCGGTCCTTGAAGGTCCGGTACCGGGGGTCGCTCCGCAGGTCTGCCACCCGCTCGGACAGCCGGCTCACGGTCTCCGCGTAGGAGCGCCCGTTGTCGTTGAGCACGATGATGGCCGGCTGCTGGTGGTGACCGAGGTTGTTGAGCGCCTCGTAGGCCATGCCACCGGTCAGCGCACCGTCGCCGACGACGGCGACCAACCGGCGACGGTCCTCGACGGGCAGCTCCGCCTGGCCTCGGGCCAGTCCCGACACCCACGACAGGGCCGTCGAGGCGTGGCTGTTCTCGACGACGTCGTGGACCGACTCGGCCCGTGAGGGGTAGCCCGACAGACCACCCGCCTGGCGCAGGGTCCCGAAGGCGTCCCGGCGGCCGGTGAGCATCTTGTGGACGTAGGCCTGGTGGCCGGTGTCCCAGACGATGAGGTCACGGGGAGAGTCGAACACCCGGTGCAGGGCGATCGTGAGCTCGACCACCCCGAGGTTCGAGCCGAGGTGGCCGCCCACCTTCGCGACCGACTCGACGATCGCCCGGCGCAGATCCTCCGCCAGCACCGGGAGCTGCTCGTCGGAGAGCGCTCGCAGGTCGGCCGGTCCGTCGATCTGCTCGAGCACCACGTCGTCCCTCACTTCCCGCCTGCCACCGGGGCTAGCGTACGCGAAAGCGCTTCGGAGCCGACCCAACCGTTCGGCTGGGGTCGGCCTGACCTTTCCATCGGCTGGCCTCACGCGGCGCCGGCCGGCCCCACCCGCCACCGACCGGCCGCGCCACCGGTCAGCCGATCAGCTCCCGCAGCAGCTCGTTGGTCTTGCGCGGGTCCGCCTGCCCACGCGTGGCCTTCATGACCTGCCCGACGAGCGCCCCGATGGCCTTGGTGTTGCCGCCGCGGATGTCCTCGACGGTGCGCTCGTTGTCGACCACCACCTGCGCCACGATGGCGCGCAGCTCGCCCTCGTCGGAGACCTGCTGGAGGCCCTGCTCCTCCGCGACCTCGGCGGGCCCCTTGCCGCCCCGCGCCGCGATCACCCCGGTCAGGACCTGCTTGGCGAGCTTGGTGGACAGCGTCCCGTCGTCGATCAGACGGACGAGCTCGGCCAGGTGAGCGCCGGTGAAGCCGCTGTCGGCGAGCTCGAGACCCTCGGCGGTCAGCTGCCCGGCCACGTCGCCGACCAGCCAGTTGGCCGCTGCGGCCGGATCGGCGCCGCGCTCGACCGCGTCGTCGTAGACCGCCAGCGCATCGGTGCCCACCAGCGCCACGGCCTGGGGCCTGGGCACCCCGGCCTCCAGCAGCCGCGACCGGGTGGCGGCGGGCAGCTCGGGCAGCCGCTCGCGGATGCGCTCGACCGCTGCCGGCGGCGAGGTGACGGCGACCAGGTCCGGGTCGGGGAAGTACCGGTAGTCGGTCACCGACTCCTTCACGCGCAGCGTCTCGGTGACCCCGCGGCCCTCGTCCCAGTGGCGGGTCTCCATCCGGATCTCGCCCCCGTCCTCGAGCACCGCGACCTGCCGGCGCGCCTCGAAGGCGATAGCGCGCCCGACCGAGCGCACGGAGTTGAGGTTCTTGATCTCCGTCCGGGTCCCGAGCGGGTCACCGACCCGGCGCACCGACACGTTCGCGTCGCAGCGGATCGAACCCTGGTCCATGCGGGCGTCGGACACGTCCACCGCCCGCACGATCGCCTGGAGCTCACGCAGGTAGGCCTGAGCGGTCTCCGGGTCGTGGATGTCGGGGTGGGAGACGATCTCCAGCAGGGGGATGCCGCAGCGGTTGTAGTCGATCAGGGAGCGGTCGGCGCCGTGGAGGCGGCCGGTGTCACCGACGTGCAGCGACTTGCCGGTGTCCTCCTCCATGTGGAGGCGCTCGATGCCGATCCGCCGGGTCTCGAACGTCCCGTCCGCGAGCTCCACCTCGACGTCGAGG
>SLQK01000274.1 GCA_007131525.1 Nitriliruptoraceae bacterium
GACCGACTCGGGGGGCATGCAGAAGGAAGCCTACGCGCACGCGACGCGATGCGTGACGTTGCGTGACACCACCGAGTGGGTCGAGACGGTCGATGCCGGCATGAACGTCCTCGTCCACCATGATGTTGCACGCATCCATGCGGCGGTCGAGGGAGCGCGGGCGGCGGGCCCCGTCGCGGCGCGGCCAGCGACACCGTGCGCATCTTCATCGGCGCCGGGCAGCGCGCCGGGATCCGACCGAAGGACCTCGTCGGCGCCATCGCCAACGAGTCCGGGCTGCGCGGTCGGGACGTCGGCAACATCGAGATCACGCCGAACTTCTCCCTGGTCGAGGTCCCCCGGCACGCCGCCGACGAGGTGATCCGGGCGCTGCGTGGCTCCACGATCAAGGGGCGCAGGACCACGGTCCGACCGGACCGCAACGTCTGAGGCGGCCGGGCCCGCCGGGTGGGCGGTGGAACAACCCGGCGGCGGGACGGGTTCCCCCAGGCACAGCACCCCTGTCCCCGGACCACGCTGAGGATGCATGCGCCGCCTGGACCTCGTCGCCCTGTCCGTCGGGCTGGTGGTCGCCGGATGTACCGCTGGCACGCCGGCCTCACCCGAGGAGCGCTCCCGTGCCGTCGCCGAGCAGCTCGGTGACGGTTGGGACGCCGAGGTGGTCGATGACCCCCGGGACGGCAGCTTCGTCCTCGCCCGCCCGACCCACGCCGCGGTGTGGACGGTGGGGGCACCGGTCGACGAGGTGGCGGACCTGACACGGGACACCGCGTGGGGCGGCTTCTGGGTGCCCGCGCTCCGGTCGGCGACGGCCGACAGCAACATCCGGGCGGTGGTGGCCGACGCGGCGACCCTGCCCGACACGGTCGTGTCCTGGCAGGTCAACGTCAACCGGGACGACCCCGGACTGGCGCTCGGGATGGAGGAGCTCGCCGTCGACCTCCGTGACCGGTTCGCCGCCCAGGGGCTGGAGGTCAACGAGGCCCGGGTGGTCTCCTGGCGCGACCGGGACGTCGCGCTGGTGGCGTTCACCGTCCCCGCCGAGGTGTTCGGCGACGAGGCCCGCTACGTGCGCCAGTGGTTCATCCCGGCCTCATCGCCCGAGGCGATGTGGTCCTTCAGCTGCGACGCGCCCGCCGACCCGGAGCTGAGCGCCGAGCTGTGCCGCACGGGTCTGGACGGCTTCCGCGTCCCCGTCCCGTCCGAGGGCAGCACGACCTGACGGTGACGCGCTGGTGCCACCCCGGCACCGGGCGGTCACGGCTCCCCGGGATCGGGCCCACCGGGCGCGAGCTGATCGACGAAGCCCGCCAGACGCGCGAGCGGCTCAGGATCGAGGTCGGGGCGCTGACGCCGGATCGCAGCGATCACCCTGGTGACCGTGGCCGCCTCGATGCCGCACCGCTCGCAGTGCTCGAGGTGTGCGGCGACCACGCCCGTGTCCTCCGCGCCCAGCTCGCCGTCGAGGTAGGACTGGAGGACCGCGCCGACCTCGTGACAGTCGGGCTCGGGTGGCAGCGGCAGCTGGGGTCGACGACGCATCAGTCCATGTCCTCCACGTCGAGGTGGCTCTCGAGGCGTGACCTGACCTTGCTCCGGGCCCGGTGCAACCGGCTCATCACCGTGCCGACCGGCACCCCGAGCAGCTCCGCCGCCTCGCGGTAGCTGAGGCCGTCGAGGTCCACCAGCGCGAGCACCGAGCGGTGCTTGGGCGACAGCGACCGCAGCGCGTCCCGCACGACCGGATCGAGGTCGTGGTGGAACGCCTGCTCGTCGACCCCGTCACGTCTCGCGTCCTGCCCGCGCCCCGGCAGGCGCTGTGCCACCTCGTCGTCCAGCAGGTCCGGTCGACGCTTGCGGAGCTGGTTGCGGTGGTGATTGCGCATGATCGTGAGCAGCCAGGCCCTGAGGTGACGACCGTCGAACCGGTCGAAGGCACGGTAGGCCTTGAGGAGGGTGTCCTGGACCAGGTCCTCCGCATCGGCGGCGGATCCGGTCAGCCGACGGGCGACGCGGTAGAGCACCTCGAGCTCCGGGAGCACCTGGTCCCGGAAGCGCGCGTCGGCGTGGTCATCGGTCACGTCGCAGACGCTATCGGTCCCTGCCCGTAGGGTCGCGGTCATCATGCCCCGGGGAACACCCTGCTCCCGCCCCGTGTTCCCTCCGATCCCCCGAACCGAGGAGCCCCGATGAGCACCCAGGACCTGACCTTCCCCGGGAGCACCGGCGCCACGCTCGCGGGCGTGCTCCACGTCCCCGACGGCGAGGTGGCAGGCAGCGTCCTGCTCGCCCACTGCTTCACCTGCTCCAAGGACATCCACACGATGACCCGTCTCGCCCGGGGGCTCGAGCAGGCCGGGTTCGCCGTGCTGCGGTTCGACTTCACCGGGCTGGGGGACAGCGAGGGCGCCTTCGACCGCACGACCATGGCCCACAGCGTCCGCGACCTCGTGGCCGCCGCCACGGCGCTGATCGACCAGGGGTTCGGCCCCTGCGGGCTGCTCGGGCACAGCTTGGGCGGGGCGGCGAGCCTGCTGGCAGCGCCGCGACTGCACACGGTCCGCTCCGTGGCCACCCTGGCCGCACCCTCCTCGCCGGAGCACCTCCGCCGCGTGTTCACCGACGCCGAGCAGCTCCCCGACGACCGGATCGGTGTCCGCATCGGGGGGCGCGACGTCGCCGTCGCCCAACGGTTCCTCGACGAGCTCGGCGACCACGACCAGTCGGGGGCGGTGGCCGACCTCGACCGGCCGCTGCTGATCATCCATGCCCCCGACGACCAGGTCGTCGGCGTGGAGGAGGGCGAGCGCATCTTCGCGGCAGCCCGCCAGCCGAAGGCCTTCTACCCGCTGCTCGGTGCCGACCACCTGGTCAGCGACCGTCGCGTCGCCGAGCACCTGGTCGGGGTGGTCAGCGCCTGGTTCGAGGCCACGCTGTGACCGCCGACCGGGGTGGCCCGCAGCCGCGGATGTACGAGGAGTTCGCTGACTGGTTCCACCTGCTCACCGCTCCCCACGAGTACGCCGAGGAGGCCGCTCTGTACGCGGAGCTCCTGGACGGCGCGGGCGAGGTCCACACCGTCCTCGAGCTCGGCAGCGGCGGCGGCAACAACGCCAGCCACCTGCGTTCCCGCTTCCGCATGACCCTCACCGACCGCTCACCGGCGATGCTGGAGCTCAGCCGGACGATCAACCCCGACTGCGAGCATCTGGTGGCCGATCTCCGGACCCTGCGGCTGGACACCCGTTTCGACGCGGTGTTCCTGCACGACGCGGCCAGCTACCTGTGCACCGAGGATGACCTGGTCGCCGGCCTGCGCACGGCGGCCCACCACCTGCGCCCGGGTGGCGTCGTGCTGGTCTGTCCCGACGACCTGCGTGAGACCTTCACGCCCGGGACCGCCCACGGCGGCCACGACGAGGGCGCACGGGGCCTGCGCTACCTCGAGTGGACCTGGGACCCGGACCCCACGGATACGACCTACGTCGCCGACTACGCCTTCCTGCTCCGCGACGGCGACCACATCGAGGTGGCGCACGACCGCCACGTGCTGGGCCTGTTCGCCCGGGAGCGCTGGCTGGCCTGTTTCGATCGCGCCGGGTTCACCGAGGTGGCGACCCACCCCGGGCCGGAGGGGACCGAGGTGTTCCTGGCCGTTCGCTGAGCGACGGCCACCCGGGCGGTGGCTACCGTGGACGGCGCCGAAGGAGCCCCATGACCGGCTCAGACGCGTTGCCCTCCCGCGAGCGGTCCCGCGCCGCGGCGATCATCGGCGCGCTGCTGCTGGGCAGCCTCGGGCTGTGGGGCGTCGCCCTGCTGACGACCGGGTCGCCGGACCGGGAGCGGGACGTGCTCGCCGGGGCGGCGGACGGGTCGGTCGAGGGGGGCGACGACGCCGCGGCCGACGGGGCTGGGGCCGACGACGGCGGTGCGTCCGACGGCGCTGCGTCCGACGACGACGCTGCGGCCGACGACGACGCTGCGGCGGACGACGACGCTGCGGCCGACGACGGCGACGGCCCGCGCACCAGCGTCGACCTGGGCGGGGGTTGCGTGGTGGAGGTCGCCGAGGGCACCCCGGTCGACCAGCTCCGACCGTGGCAGTTCGAGGAGTGCGACCGGGCCCCGATCGTGCTCTCGGGGGCCCAGGAGCGTTGGGTCACCGTCATCGAGTCGCTGTCGGATGCGGACTTCAGCGAGGCGGAGGCGCTGGCGCGCCTCGAGGGCGAGACGGACCGACTGCTGCTGTGGTCCTCCCACTACCCCTCCCTGAACCCGGGGTTGTGGGTCATCGTGGCAGGGCCCTTCCCCGACCGGGCAGCCGCGACCGAGGCCGCCCGGCGGATCGGCGGTGGCGCCTACCCCCGGGCCCTCACCGACGACGACGCCGACCGGTACTGCGTGGCAGCAGATGGGTGCGTCGGCGAGACCCGACCCTGACCCTGGGGCAGCTGCGCGCGACTAGGGTCGCGGACCATGGACCTACGACGGGAACCGCTCAGCCAGGTCCAGCTCCGCGTCCTCGGGGTGCTGGTCGAGAAGCAGCTGGCGACGCCCGACAACTACCCGCTGACCGAGAAGGCGCTGCTCGCCGGCTGCAACCAGTCGACCAACCGTGACCCGGTCGTCACCTACGACACCACGGTGCTGCGACCGGCGCTGATCCGCCTGCGGGAGCGGGCGCTGACGCGGCGGGTGCTGCGGGCGGGCGAACGAGCCGAGAAGCACGCGCACCGCCTCGACGAGCAACTCCAGCTGTCCTCGCCGGCCCCCTTGGCCGTGCTCGCGGTCCTGCTGCTCCGGGGCCCGCAGACCCCCGGTGAGCTCAGGGCCCGCACCCAACGGCTGCACCCGATCACCGATGCAGCAGCCCTCGAGGCGGCGCTGACCGAGCTCAGCGACCGCGGACTGGCCGAGCAGTTGCCGCGCCGGCCCGGCGAGAAGCAGGCGCGGTGGCAGCACGTGCTCGGTGAGAGCACGCCGGCGGCCGCACCCGTTGCTGCGTCGCGCTCCGTCCCGGGACCTGGCGCGTCGAACCTCGGCGCGTCGGACCTCGGCGCATCGGACCTCGGCGCGTCGGACCTCGGCGCGTCGGACCTCGGCGCATCGGACCTCGGCGCGTCGGACCTCGGCGCGTCCGGCCAGCCCACCGCGGGCGACCCCACGATCGCCGACCTCGCGGCGGCGCTCCGAGCGCTGGCGCACCGGGTCGCCGCGCTCGAGCAGGAGCTCGGCCTGCCGGCACCCTCCGGCCCCTCCGACGACCTCGACTGAGGCCTCGCGACCTCGACCGACGACACACCCTCGCCGGTGGCGCTGCAGGAAGTCTCGTATCCGAGACATTCTGCAGGCAGGCCGACGAGTGGTGGCTCAGGCAGGCCGACGAGTGGTGGCTCAGGCGGGGCGGGGCGGGGTGACGGGCCGCTCCGATGACAGCCGACAGCGCGGACCGGCTGCACCAGCGGCGCCGACACTGCAGCGCGAGCTCGCTC
>SLQK01000329.1 GCA_007131525.1 Nitriliruptoraceae bacterium
GGAGGAGGTACTCAGCTCCGTGACCGAGCTGGCCGTCCCGCTGGAGGTCGACAGCGCGGTCGGTCGCACCTGGTTCGACGCGCAGAAACACTGAGCGTCACCCGGCGCTCAAGCCGCTGACCGTCGGTCGATGGTGTGCGGGAGCGGACGCCAGCGGTGCTCGCCTCAGCCCTCGATCACGGTGGCGGCGGTCGTCGGCCCCGCGTCCCGGTCGAAGGCCAGGCCCTTGGCGGCGACGTCGAGGACCTCGAGGGTGTAGTCGCCCGGCGGACCGGTCATCCGGATCCGCAACCGACCGAACATGTCGGTGGTGCCCTGGACGGTGGCTGCCCGCTCCGGCCCCGTGAGACGGGCATCCACGGCGAGGTCCGAGCAGCGGCGTCCCTCGGCGTCCTTGACCTCGACCTGGAAGGTCACGCGGTGCCGACCGTCGTCCATGATCTCGGGGTCGAGGGGCTCGAGCCGGGTGACCCGCACCGGCTCGGTGAACAGCCCCGCCTTGGGGGCGCCGTCGGGCTGCCGCTCCAGGGTGAGCTGCGGCCGACGGCGACGTCGAGCGCCACGGAACACGGGGGCCTCCGTCGGTCGGGCCGGTGGTGCTGTCGCAGAGGGGGACGGTACCTGCCGCGGTGCGTTGACCCACCGCGGTGCGCGGACCCACCGCGGTGCGCAGACCTGCCGCGGCGACGCGGCCGTGAGCTCGCCCGGCCGTCGGACCGTACGGCCGTCGGACCGTACGGCCGGGCGGCCAGGCGGCCGGGTGCGTGGTGGCGCTGGGCAGAGCCGGGTCGGCGGGCCTGTCGTCAGACGGTGAGCTCCTCAGCGTCCTCGAGGACCCGGAACGCCCGCCGGTACTTGGCCTCGAGGTGCTGACGGGTGGGGCCGCTGAGGCGGGCGAGCCGCTCGGGGTCGGACTTCTCCTCCAGATCGCTGCGCTTGATCAGCCGTGCGAGCGGGTCGGCGGCGGCACGCCGGACCGCCTGGTCGTAGTCCTCACCCTCCACCTTGGTCAGGGCAGCCACCAGCTCGACCACGGTCTCCGGTATGCCCTGGGCGCGCAGGTCGTCCAGGGTGGTCGCTGAGTCGTCCAGCACGTCGTGCAGGAGGGCCGCTGCCTGCTGCTCGACGGAGCCACCGTGCTCCGCGACGCGCTGCGCGACCCGGCGGAGCAGGTCGATGTAGGGGGCACCGCTCTTGTCGACCTGGCCGTGGTGCTCGCGTGCCGCGATCTCGTCGGCGCGGGCGAGCAGATCGTCCTCGATCACCACATCCGTTCCTTCCTCGTGGTTTCCAGGGGGCATGACACTGTGGGGCATGAAACTGACGGGATGGCCGGCAGCCGTCGCTGGCGACGCCGCACGCTGGCGCCCTTCTCCCCTCCCGGGGCGGGCGAGCCAGCGCCTCGACCCAGGCTCGGCAGGAGCGCCATCCTCGGTACGACAACGGGTGACCGCAACTGGACCGTGTGCCCAGGAGCTGCCATCTGCACCATCCATGCTCGGCCCCAGCCGCCCGTCTCGGACAGGTGGCGACGTGACGTCGTCCGGGGCCGATCCGGTGCGGTTCCGGGGGTCACTGCGAGGCTAGGTGGCCGGCGCCGCTGACACCAACGGCCCTCCGGCCCTAGTCGCCAGCCCAGGAGACCTCACCGGTCCCAGCGGTGGCCTCACGGGGGACGTGACAGCCGTCGAGGTGGTCGTCGACCAGGCCCATGGCCTGCATGAACGCGTACGCCGTCACGGGCCCGACGAACCGGAACCCGTGGTCCTTCAGCGACCTGGCCAGGGCGGTGGAGGCCGGGGTCCGCGCCGGGATGTCGTCGGGGTGGCGCGGGCGTCCAGCCGGCGCGGGCGCGAAGGACCACACCAGGGCGCCGAGGTGCCCGCCTCGCCGGCGGAGCTCCAGCAGGGCCCGGGCGTTGCCGATCGTCGCCAGGATCTTCGCCCGGTTGCGCACGATCGACGCATCGCCGAGCAGCCGGGTCACGTCGGCCTCGCTGAAGGCGGCCACGAGCTCAGGATCGAACCCGGCGAACGCGGCCCGCAGGGCCTCCCGCCGCCGGAGGATCGTCAGCCACGACAGGCCCGCCTGGAACGCCTCCAGGCACAGCTTCTCGAACAGCTGCTGCTCGTCGTGGACCGGCCGGCCCCACTCGGTGTCGTGGTAGGCGACGTAGGCCGGATCGTCGCCGCACCACCAGCAGCGCGATCGGCCGTCCGGGTGACGCCGGAGCCCGCGGGTGTGGTGACCGCCGAGGTCACCGGGTGTGCTCGAGCCCCGGGCCGCACCGGGGAGCTCCGAGGTCTCGGTCACCGCACCACCTCGCTGTCGCCGGCACGCTCGGGCCCGGGCTCACGGCGGCGCGTACCACGGGCGCCGACCGCGCCCCGCTCCGCCGGCCACGTTGACAGCCCGACCGCCTGCTGCGACCCTATCGCCCGTCCGGCGCTGCGTCGGGTCGCGGCAGCCTGCCCATCGACGTCCGAGGACGCGAGCGGCCGGCCGGCCCGGCCCGTGGCGTTCCGGCTGCGGCGTCCGCGCCCCAGCCACCTCGGCGCCGGCGCCACCCTGTCCCCATCCCCTGACCGAAGAGACCCATCCCCGATGTCCGAGACCCCGACCCCCGACACCACCGCGACGACCGAGCCGGCGCCCACCGCCGATGAACCGGTCGTCATCGCCCAGGACCCCGGTGGGTCCATGACCTCCACGGGCGAGAGCATCGTCGACCACGACCTGACCGATGAGGAGTTCGAAGCCGCCCTCGAGGGCACCGTCACCGCCATGGAGGACGGGAAGATCATCGAGGGGGTGGTCGTCAAGGTCGACCCCGACGAGGTCCTGCTCGACATCGGCTGGAAGTCCGAGGGGGTCATCCCCTCGCGTGAGCTGTCGATCAAGCTCGACGTCGACCCCAACACGATCGTGGCCGTCGGCGACGTGATCGAAGCGCTGGTCATGAAGAAGGAGGACGAGGAGGGCCGCCTCGTCCTGTCGAAGAAGCGCGCCCAGTACGAGCGCGCCTGGGGCACGATCGAGCAGATCTACGCCCAGGACAAGACCGTGCAGGGCTCGGTCATCGAGGTGGTCAAGGGCGGCCTGATCCTCGACATCGGGCTGCGCGGGTTCCTCCCGGCCTCGCTGGTCGAGATGCGCCGGGTGCGCGACCTGCAGCCCTACGTCGGCGAGAGCCTCGAGTGCAAGATCATCGAGCTCGACAAGAACCGCAACAACGTGGTCCTGTCGCGGCGGAAGTTCCTCGAGGAGACCCAGTCCGAGTTCCGCAACGACTTCCTCACCTCGCTGCAGAAGGGTGAGATCCGGGCGGGCGTCGTGTCGTCGATCGTCAACTTCGGTGCCTTCGTGGACCTCGGCGGTGTCGACGGCCTGGTCCACGTCTCCGAGCTGTCGTGGAAGCACATCGACCACCCGAGCGAGGTCGTCGAGGTCGGCGACGAGGTCGAGGTGGAGGTCCTGGACGTCGACCTTGACCGTGAGCGCGTCTCGCTGTCGCTGAAGGCCACGCAGGAGGACCCCTGGCAGAAGTTCGCCCGCGAGCACGCGGTCGGCGAGCTGGTGGACGGCGAGGTCACCAAGCTGGTGCCCTTCGGTTCCTTCGTCAAGGTCGCCGACGGGATCGAGGGTCTGGTCCACATCTCCGAGCTGGCCGAGCGCCACGTCGAGGTACCCGAGGCCGTGGTCAACGTCGGTGACAAGATCGAGGTCAAGGTCATCGACATCGACACGGTCCGCCGCCGGATCTCCCTGTCGCTGAAGCAGGCGCAGGCGCCGACGGCCACCGTCGACGAGTCGTCGCCCTACGACGAGGGCCCGGCGGTCGAGACCGCCTACTCCTCGGGTGACGACGCCGGTGCCGGTGGGGGCACGCTCGCGGCCGCGTTCGCGCAGGCCGGCTTCGGTCGTGACGACGCGAGCATGACGCCGGAGGAGATCGCGCTGGCCGAGGCCGAGATCCCGGCTGAGGCCCCGGTGGCCCAGGAGGCACCGGCGGAGGCCGAGCCGGCCGCCGACGACGCACCGGCCGCCGCGGACGCTCCCGCGCCCGAGGAGACGGCGGCTGCCGAGGCTGCTGAGGACGGCGACGAGGACGAGCAGCCGGCCTGAGCCGGCGCGACAGCGGGCCCGTGCCCCGGTGGTCACACCGGGGCACGTCCCGTTCACGGGTGCCTCACGGTCGCTCGGGCGGCACGCTGGCCGGCCATCGAACGGAGCTGAAGGGACAGGGATGTACTTCGTCGGTGTGACCGGTGGCATCGGCTCCGGCAAGTCCACCGCTGCCCAGCGCCTCGCCGCCCACGGCTGTGCCGTGCTCGACATCGACGGTGTCGCCCGGGAGGTCGTGGAACCCGGCGAACCGGCGTTGGAGGAGCTCGTGGCCCGCTTCGGCCGCGACATCCTGCTCCCCGACGGCGCCCTGGACCGGCCGAGGCTGGCTGCGATCGTGTTCCAGGACGACGACGCTCGCCGTGACCTGGACCGGATCACCCATCCCCGGGTCGCGGCGCGGGTCGCGGAGCGGGTCCAGGCGCTGGTGCAGGACCACTCGGGCCCGGATCCGCAGCTGATCGTGATCGATCATCCCCTGCTGGTGGAGACCGGCCAGGAGGTGTGGTTCCAGGCGGTGGTGGTGGTCGAGGCCGACATCGAGTCCCGCGTCCGCCGCCTCGTCGAGGGGCGCGGGATGCCCGAGGAGGACGCCCGCGCCCGACTGAAGGTGCAGTCCAGCGATGAGGAGCGGCGGGCCGTCGCCACCCACATCATCGACAACAACGGTGACCTCGCCTCGCTCCACGCGCAGGTCGACGAGGTGTACGCCGACCTGCTCGCCCGGGCCGAGGCCGCGGCGGCGGGCTAGACGAACGCCAGCGCCAGCAACCCACCGAGCACGGCGTACACCAGCGTGATGCCGATCGTCCGACGCATCACGTCCGCCTCGCTGCCGGTCAGCCCCACCGTGGCCCCGCCCGCCACGATGTTGTGGGGCGCGATCGGGTTGCCGACCGAGGCGCCGAAGTTCTGGGCACCGAGCAGCGGCAGGGTCTCGAAGCCGAGCTGCTCCGCCGTGGCGACCTGGAGGTCGGTGAACAGCACGTTCGACGCGGTCCCGGACCCGGTGACGAAGGTGCCGAGCACCCCGACCAGGGGGGCGAGCACCGGCCAGGCGGAGGCGGTCGACCCGGCCGCCGCCTGGGCCAGCTCCTCGGTCATGCCCGAGCGGACCATCGTGCGAGCGAGCAGGAGCATCGCGAGCAGCGCGATCGTGACGGGAACGAGCTGCTTGAGCGTGGTCGCCACCGCTCCGCTGAGCTTCGGCAGCGCCGCCCGCTGCACGAGCGCGCCGAGCAGGAAGGACAGCACGAGCAGGGTGCCGGGGTGGGTCAGGGGCGAGAAGCTGCCCGTGAAGCCGCCCGGAAGTGACCAGCGCACCACGACCTGGTCGAGCGGGTCAGCGATCGGGGGCACCA
>SLQK01000225.1 GCA_007131525.1 Nitriliruptoraceae bacterium
ACCTGCGCGACCTCCTCGTCCATCTTGTACTCGACGTAGGTCTCGAGCAGGTCCTCGGTGAAGACGTCGCCCTCGAGCAGGAACTCGTGGTCGTCCTCGATCCCGGCCAGCGCCTCCTCGAGGCTGCGCGGCACGCTGGGCAGACCCAGCAGCTCCTCGGGCGGCAGGTCGTAGATGTCCTTGTCGACCGGGTCCGGCGGCTCGATCCGGTTCTTCACCCCGTCCAGCCCGGCCATGAGCATGGCGGAGAAGGCGAGGTAGGGGTTGCAGGACGGGTCGGGGACGCGGAACTCGATCCGCTTCGCCTTCGGGCTGTCGCCCGAGATCGGGATGCGGACGGCCGCCGAGCGGTTGCGGGCGGAGTACACCAGGTTGACCGGGGCCTCGTAGCCCGGCACCAGGCGCCGGTAGGAGTTGGTGGTCGGGTTGGAGAAGGCGAGCACGGTCGGCGCGTGCTTGAGCAGCCCGCCGATGTACCACCGCGCCACGTCGGAGATCTGGCCGTAGCCGGACTCGTCGTAGAACAGTGGCTCGCCGTCCTTCCACAGCGACTGGTGGGTGTGCATCCCCGAGCCGTTGTCACCGAAGATGGGCTTCGGCATGAAGGTGACGGACTTGCCCGCCTGCCAGGCCGTGTTCTTGATGACGTACTTGAACGTCATCAGCTTGTCGGCGATCGTCTCGATGTCGTCGAAACGGATGTCGATCTCGCCCTGGCCAGGCGCGCCGACCTCGTGGTGCTGGACCTCGACGGGGATCCCGAAGGCCTCCAGCTGCGCGGTCATCTCCGAGCGCAGGTCCTGGTAGTGGTCCATCGGCGGGGTCGGGAAGTAGCCCTGCTTGGTCCGCGGCTTGTAGCCGAGGTTGCCGTGCCCGTCGTCCTCGCCGGTGGTCCAGGGACCTTCGACCGAGTCGATGGCGAAGAACGAGTGGTGCGGCACGCTCTGGAACCGGACCGAGTCGAAGATGAAGAACTCGGCCTCCGGGCCCATGTACACCGTGTCGGCGATGCCGGTCGAGCGCAGGTACGCGGCGGCCTTGCGCACGATGTTGCGCGGGTCACGGGAGTAGGCCTCCCCGGTGATCGCGTCGTGGACGTGGCAGTAGACCATCATGGTCTTGCGGTCCCTGAACCGGTCCTCTCCGATGGTGGAGATGTCCGGGATCAGGAGCATGTCGGATTCCTGGATGCCCTGGAACCCGCGGACCGAGCTGCCGTCGAAGTACAACCCGTCGGTGAAGACGCTCTCCGTCACCGCGGATGCGGGGATGGAGAAGTGCTGCACGAGACCGGGGAGGTCGACGAACCTCAGGTCTAGGAACTCGTAACCCTCGGACTCGATGAGTGCGACGACGTCCGAGGCGTTCTGCGGTGAGCTGCCCAACTTCTCGCTCCTTGTCGGTTGCTGCGTGTACTCGGCACACCCTCCGGCGCTGCGTGGCGAGGGTGGTGCGCTGCTGGATGCTGCGGTGCAGGTGGGCGAGGCGCCCGGAACCGACGCGACCGGACAACCCCCGGGAGGGCGCCGTAGCACCCTCACCGCGGCGTTGCGGCCGCGGTTGGGACTCGGCGGGGCGCCTCGCCCGTCCGGAGAGCGACACGCTCGCGCGTGTCGCTCAGATCGGTCCTGCGGGCGGGGACGCTACGAGCGCTGCGTTCCCCGGGCCTTTCCCCTCTGTTTCGAGCGTGTTACGGACCGCCTGCCCAGCGCGGCGGGGGGCCCGCGTGCGACCGCTAGCCTCGACGCCCGCCGTCGAGGTGCGCCGCTGGAGGCCGATCATGACCATGCTGCTCGCGCAGAACGCCGAGGAGGACGCCCCGGCCATCGAGATCACCGAACCCGTCCGCCCGATCACCGAACTGCTGGAAGGTTGGTTCGGCGAGGGCCCCTTGGTTTCCCTCGTGGCGGGCAGCATCGACGTGATCCTCCAGGTCGTCCTGATCCTCGCGCTCGCCTTCCTGGCGTTGCTGCTGGTCAGGCGGCTGATCCGTCGGGCGGTCGCCTCGGCCAGCGACCCGACCACCACCGCGTTCGGCCGCCGTCGTGTCGGGCTGGACGGCGCCGGTGACCACACGGTCGTGTCGACACGTCGGGTCCAGCGGGCGGAGGCGCTCGGGGCGCTGGCCGGCAGCGTGCTCCGTGTCCTGATCTGGACGGTGGCGCTGTTCATCCTGCTGTCGACGGCCTTCGGCATCAACCTGACCCCGCTGCTCGCCGGTGCCGGCATCCTGGGGATCGCGGTCGGGTTCGGGGCGCAGGGGTTGGTCAGCGACTTCCTCGCCGGGATCTTCATGCTCGCCGAGGACCAGTTCGGCGTCGGCGACATCGTGAACGTCGGCGAGGCCTCCGGCGTGGTGGAGGGGGTGTCGCTGCGCACGACCCGGATCCGGGACGTGACCGGGACGCTGTGGCACGTGCCCAACGGGCAGATCATGCGGGTCGGCAACATGAGCCAGGAGTGGGCGAGGGCGCTGCTCGACATCGGCGTCGCCTACGGCACCGACATCGACGCCGCGAGCGAGCTGATCCTCACCATCGCCACGGACATGGCCGGCGAGGAGGACTACCGGGAGATCTTCCTCGACGAGCCCGAGATCTGGGGGGTTGAGAACCTCGGCAACGACAGCGTCGACATCCGCCTGGTGATCAAGACCCAGCCTGGCCAGCAGTGGGCGATCGCGCGGGAGCTGCGGCGCCGCATCAAGAACGCCTTCGATGCCGCCGAGGTGGAGATCCCCTTCCCACAGCGCACGGTGTGGCTGCGGACCGAGCAGCCGGTCTCGCTGGGTGGCGAGGAGGTGCCCGCCTTCGAGCACCCGGTGCCCGACGCCACCGCGGTCGAGCGGTCCCGGGTGGCGGCCCGGCGCGGCGACACCTCGCCGCCACCGGTTGACCTCGCGGATGTCGCGGTCGAGGCCACCGAGGGCCTCGAGGACGACGAGTGAGCGAGGGGCCGCAACCGCCGGACGGCGCGGAGCGCTCGCCGCGGTCGCCGCGGTCGCTGCCGCCGCTGCTGGCCGTGACGGCGGGTGTGGCGGTGGGCGTGCTCGTCGTCACGGTCGGGTTCGGTGCGTGGACGGTGACGGCGTTCCTCGTCCCGTGGGTCGCCGCCGTGGCGCTCGTGGTCCTGCCGGCGCTGCTCGTGCGCACGGTCATCCGACCCCGGCGCCCCGTGTGGCTCGGCGCCCCGGTGGGCGCGGGTCTCGGCATCGTGGGGGTCGCGGGTTTGCTGGTGGTCGACCCGATGGCGGGCATGGCGGGACCGCTGCTGGCGGTGCTCGCCATCGTGATCGGTGCCGTGCTCGGCACCTGCGGGACCGTGATCGGGCCTCGGGTGCGCTCGTCCCGCGTGGCGGGCGCGCTGATCGCCCTCGCCATCGCCGTGCCGGTCGTGCTCGCCATCGTCGGACGACCGTGAGCCGACCCCCGGGTCAGCCGCCCGGCTGGCCGGGGGAGGGCTGCCAGGCCTTCGCATCCATCGCCTGCTGGCCGGCGTGGTAGCTGGACCGCACCATCGGGCCGGCCTCGACGTGGGCGAAGCCGAGCTCCACCTCGCCGTAGGTCCGGAACCGGGCGAAGGTCTCCGGTGTGACGTAGCGCTCGAGGTGGAGGTGCTGCGCCGAGGGCTGCAGGTACTGCCCGATCGTCAGCGTGTCCACGCCGGCGACGCGCAGATCCCGCATGCACTCCAGGACCTCGTCGTCGGTCTCACCCATCCCGACGATCAGGTTGGACTTGACCGCGGTGGTCGCCGGGAACCGGTCGCGGGCCAGGGCGAGGAACTCCAGCCCCCGGTCGTAGTCGAAGGCGGGGCGGATCACCGGGAACAGCCGGCGGGTGGTCTCGAGGTTGAAGGCGAACACGTCGGGCTCGGCGGCCACGACCTGCTCCAGCGCCAGCCGCCCCTTGGACGGGTCGTTGCCGTAGCCGAAGTCGCTCGGCAGCACCTCGACGCCGACGTCGGGGGTGCGGGCGCGGATCTGGCGGATCGTCTCCGCGATCAGCCAGGCGCCACCGTCGTCGAGGTCGTCGCGGGCGACCATGGTGATCACCGAGAAGCGCAGGCCCAGGTGCTCGACCGCCTCGGCGACCCGCCGCGGCTCGTCGGTGTCGTAGCCCTTCGGCTTGCCCGTCTTGATCTGGCAGAACCCGCACCGGCGGGTGCAGTCCTCCCCGCCGATCAGGAAGGTGGCCTCACGCATCTCCCAGCACTCGTAGATGTTGGGGCAGGCCGCCTGGGCGCAGACCGTGTTGAGCTCGAGGCCCTCCATCAGCTTGGTGACGTCGGTGAAGTTGTCGCCGTAGCTGGCCTTGACCTTCAGCCAGTCGGGCTTGCGACCGCCCGGCAGCTGGGTGTCGACCGTCTTGCGGACCACCCCGGCACGCTGGGTGCGTTCCCTCGTCAGGCCGTTGGGCAGCACGCTCAGGGTGCGGGCGCCCTCGGGGATCACGGGCTGGCGGAGGTCGCCGGGTGAGGTCACTCAGGACGCCTTCGGGTGCGGGGCCGGGGGCTGCGCCGCGTCGTCGGCCGGCAGCAGCCGGTCGCGCGGCGTGTCGACGAGGGTAGCGGCGAACACCTCCCCGAAGGCCGCGGCGACGGTGTCGATCACGGTCATCGGATCGACGTCCATCCCGAGGCTCGCCAGGGAGCAGACCCCGCGGTCGGTGATGCCGCAGGGGACGATCCCGGTGAAGTCCGACAGCTCGGGAGCGACGTTCAGGGCGAAGCCGTGGCTGGTCACGCCACCGCTGGCGACCCTGACCCCGATGGCTGCGATCTTCTCGCCGCCCACCCACACGCCGGTGTAGCCGGCCACGCGCTGCGCCGTCACCCCGAGGGCGGCCAGGGCCTGCAGCAGCACCTCCTCGAGCGCGCGCACGTAGTCGACCACGCCTCGGACGCCGGCCAGGGCCAGGACCGGGTAGCCGACGAGCTGGCCGGGACCGTGGTAGGTCACATCCCCGCCCCGGTCCACGTCGATGACCTCGATGCCGCGTGCCGCCAGCTCATCGGGGTCGAAGAGCACGTGGGAGCGGTCGGCCCGCTTCCCGAGGGTGTAGACCGGCGGGTGCTCGAGCAGCAGGAGGGCGTCGGTGCCACGCTCCGCCTGCCGGGCGGCCACCAGCGCCTTCTGGAGCTCCCAGGCATCGAGGTAGCCGACCCGACCGAGCCGGGCGAGCGCGATCGGTGCCCCCGCGTCGCGCCGGAGCGACGCGGCGGGGGTCGGTGCCGGGCGGCTGAAGGTCATGGTGTCCTCGTCACCGCTGGGCCCACGGCCGGTGGTGCCGCGGCCTCTCGCGACCGCGCCACCAGCCTGGACACCACGGCGACCTCAGACCCCGAGCTCGGCGGCGAAGTCGTGGGTCTCGAGCACGTACTTGAGGTCCTGGAGGAACCGGGCCGCGTCCGCCCCGTCCACCATCCGGTGGTCGT
>SLQK01000076.1 GCA_007131525.1 Nitriliruptoraceae bacterium
ACCGAGGATCCGGCCGCTCGGGCCGCCTCCCTCTACGACAAGGTCTTCAGCGAGTACGGCGACGACTCGGTGGCGCAGCTCGGCGGCGCCCACGTCGCGCTCGAGGACGTCTCCAACCTGCTGACCAAGCGGATCGAGTGGGGGCGGCTGGCCGCCTACCTGGAGCAGTCCACCCGCTACATCCCCTACGACTCCAAGCCCGGTGGTCGCTACCGCTACCACCGTGACGCCGATGTCATGGCCGGACCCCACGCCGCGGCCTACGTCGAGCACCTCGACGCGATCTTCGACCTCTACGCGGGGCTGGTGCCGCAGGTGCTCGACTGGGTCCGCGAGCGGTGGCCGAAGGACGAGGCCACCTCGCCCTTCGCCTACCGCAACGCCACCAAGGCCAAGGCGCTCGACCTGCTCCGGGGTCTGCTGCCTGCGGCCACCACCTCCAACGTCGGCATGTTCGCCTCGGGGCAGTCCTACGAGGGTCTGCTGCTGCGGCTCAGAGCCGACGAGCTCGCCGAGTCCCGGGCGGTCGCCGACCGGCTGCTGACCGAACTACGGCAGGTGATCCCCTCCTTCCTCACCCGGGTCGACCGTCCCGACCGCGGCGGCGCCTGGTCGGCCTACCTCGCTGCCCGCCGGGACGAGACCCGCGCCCTCGCCCGGGCGCTGGTACCCCAGGACCCCATCCAGCCGGCGGAGCTCGTGACCCTGACGGACTGGGCCCCCCGCGACCCGGTCGACGCCGAGGTCGCCCTGGTCACCGCCGCCCTCTACCCCCACGTGACGATCCCGGAGCAGCAGCTCGAGGCCGAGGTGCGCACCTGGCCGGCTGCGCGGCGTGCCGAGGTGCTGGCCGCCTACGTCGGCGAGCGCACCAACCGCCGCCACAAGCCCGGCCGCGGCTTCGAGCGGGTCTGGTACCGCTTCGATGTGCTGGGTGACTACGGGGGGTTCCGCGACCTGCAGCGGCACCGCATGCTCACGATCGAGTGGCAGGACCTGACCACGGTCCACGGCTACGAGACCCCGCCGGAGCTCGCCGAGGCCGGCGTCGAGGACCGCTGGCACGAAGCCCTGGAACGGTCGGCCGCACTGGAGGCCCTGCTCGCCCCCGACCACCCGGTGGCAGCCCAGTACGCGGTCTGCTTCGCCTACCGGGTGCGCTACGCGATCCAGCTCAACGCCCGGGCAGCGATGCAGATGCTGGAGCTGCGCTCGATCCCCCAGGGCCACCCCCAGTACCGCCGGGTGGTCCAGGCCATGCACCGCCAGATCGGCGAGGTGGCCGGGCACCGCGCGGTGGCCGAGGCCATGGTCCACGTCGACCACGGGGCCAGCGAGCTCGAGCGGCTGGCCGCGGAGCAGGCCGCCGAGCGTCGCCGAGCGGCGCGGCAGGACGGCCGTGCAGCCCCGCAGGCCGACGGTGCGGCTAACGACCGGCGAGGAGGTCTGGCATGAACGAGCGCGTGCGGAGCGTCCTCGAGGGGGTCGTCGTCGGCATCGTGCCGCTGCTGCTGGTCGACCTGGCCCGGATCCTCACCGAGGCGGTCGCCGCCGATGGTGGGGAGACGTCGAGGTGGTGGCCGGTGGCCGCGTACTTCGCCACCGGCCTCGTCGCCGCCTACGGGGTGGGTGCCGGGCGGCGGGACCGGATCGTGCCGGCGATCGGGGCGGTGGTCGTGCTGCTGGCGGTGGCGCCGCAGCTGCCCTTCGCGCCCCCCGGCGGGTTCGTGCTCCCGCTGGTCCCGACCACCGCGGCCAGCCAGGCGGTCGCGCTGGCGACCGCCGGCGCCTACGTCTACGCCGCGGTCCGGGGCCCCAACACCTGACCGCACCGTTGTGCTAGCCGTCGTCGATCGCGGTGAAGCTCCGACGGGCACGCACGGGTGGGGCCAGGGGGGTTCCGTCGCCCCGGTTGAGGTCGACGGTGACCTGCCAGGTGCCCGGTGGCACGGCGATCTGGACGGTCGCCTCGCGGCAGGGTGCCGCGATCGTGCAGCCGACCACCTCGATGTCGAGTCGGCGTTGTGGGGCGGCCCCGTCGTCGCGCAGCTCCTGGAGCGCGACGGTCAGCTCACCGGCCTCCTCCGGGTCCTCGGGCAGGGCCGACAGTGCCGCCCCCCCCGGCCCGATGGAGCCACCCGTGACGGCCACCCGCAGTGAGATCACCCCGGCGGCGAGCTCGGCGCCCTCGTGTGGCTCGAGCACGGCGAGTTCGGCGTCGTCGCTGCGGGGCAGGATCTCCGGTGGCGGGTGGAGCGCGATGGTCAGGGTCGGGGAGAGCAGCCACGCGCTGACCGCCAGCAGCGCCAGCGCGCCCATCGGGACGGGCGCGGGCAACCGCAGGTCAACGCCGGCCAGGCCACCCAGCAGCAGCGTGCCCAGGGCGACGACCGCCAGCGGCAGACCCCACCCGATCCCGTCGGAGAGCACGTCGTGCCTGAGGACCCCGAGGCTGGCCAGGACGGCCGTGACCGCCAGGGGTGCCACGAGGTCTCCGGGACGGCGGACCTCCAGCCACCCGAGCCCGGCAGCAACGACGGTCCCGGTGAGCACCACCCCGGCGACCACGACCATCGCCTGCCAGGTGGAGCCCGGGCCGGCGTGCGCCAGGACCAGGGCGGTGAGGGTCACGGCAGGTCGGCGGGCTCGTCGTCGGTGGCGATGTCCAGGCGGACGGTGGGGATGCCGAGCGCCCTGATGCGCTCGACCACCGGCACGTGCTCCGGGTGGACCCGGTAGCGCGTGAGGGCCTCGACGTCGGCGAAGACGGTCAGCAGACCGGTGACCGTCGGTTCCTCGACGTCGCGGGCGACCCGCAGCCAGGCGACCTCGTCGATGTCGGCCAGGGCCGCCAGCGACGCCTCCAGCTCCTGCCGGGTCTCCTCGTCCACCTCTGCGCAGTCGAAGCGCACCACGTGCCAGATCACGACGCTCTCCTCCGGGTCGGGGTCGGTGCGACCCGCTGGACGACGGCGACCGGCCGCAGGTGCACGGGCGTTAGGATAGGGCCGCGATGCCTCTGGCCCGATCGGTGCAGGGGTCCTCGGTCCGCCGCTCACGAGGAGGCGACGAGCCTCGATGCCCATCCCACCCCTCGACCATCCGAGCCCGCCTGAGGGCATCGGTCGGGTCGTCACCGCCATGGCGACGCCCTTCCGGTCCGACCACAGCCTCGACCTCGACGGGGTCGCCGTGCTGGCGGAGCACCTCGTCACCCACGGCACCGACACCGTGCTGGTCAACGGGACCACCGGTGAGTCGCCCACGCTGCAGGGCGAGGAGCCGCTCGAGGTGCTGCGCGTCGTCCGTGACACCGTCGCTGGACGCGCCACGGTCATGCTGGGGACGGGGTCCAACGACACGGCCCGGACCGTCGCCGCCACCGCGAGGGCCGCAGCGGCCGGCGCCGACGCGGTCCTGGTCGTCACGCCCTACTACAACCGCCCCGACCAGCGGGGCCTCGAGGCCCACTTCAAGGCCGCCGCCACCGCCACCGACCTGCCCATGGTGGTCTACGACATCCCCTCCCGCAGCGCCCGCACCATCGAGGTCGCCACCCACGTCGCTCTCGCCGAGGTGGAGAACATCGTCGGCGTCAAGGACGCCACCGCCGACTGTGGGCGGGCCGGTGATCTGCTGCGCGCCACCGCCGGCGCGCCCGGTGGGTACGCCATGTGGTCGGGTGCCGACGAGGTGAACCTACCCCTGCTGTCGGTCGGTGCGGTCGGGGTGGTCTCGGTCGCCTCCCACCTGGTCGGACCGGAGATCGCGGCCATGATCGCGGCCTTCCCCACCGACCCGGCGCGGGCCCGGGCGCTCCACCTCGCCTGCCTCCCGGTCCACCGCGCGTTGTTCGGGCAGCCCTCGCCGGCCCCGTTGAAGGGCGCCCTGGCCCGGCTCGGGCTGCCGGCCGGGCCCGTCCGGCCGCCGCTGGCCGATGCGTCGCCCGCGGCGGTGGACGCCGTCCTCACGGCGCTGCAGCCGATCTCGGAGCAACGATGAGCGCAGCTGACGGGGTCGAGGTCACCTTCCTCGGTGGTCTCGGCGAGATCGGCCGCAACATGGCCACGATCGAGATCGACGGCCGTATCGGCATCGTCGACGTCGGGGTCCTCTTCCCCGACGAGGAGCACCTCGGGGTGGATCTCATCCTCGCCGACTGGGGCTGGCTGGCCGAGCGTGGTGACGACGTCGAGGGCGTGTTCCTGACCCACGGTCACCTCGATCACATCGGCGCCCTGCCCTACCTCCTCCGCGACCTCGACCGGACCCTGGACGTCTACGGCACGCGGCTGACGATCGCCTTCTGCGAGGCGATCCTCGAGGAGTGGTCGGACCTGCCCACGCCGCGCTACCACGAGGTCGAGCCCGGTGACCGGTTCACCCAGGGGCCCTTCGACGTCGAGGCGGTCCAGGTCAGCCACTCGATCCCCGACGGGGTCGCCTTCGCCTTCCGGACACCCGAGGGCATGATCGTCCACACCGGCGACTTCAAGCTGGACCAGTCGCCGCTGGACGGGCGCCCCACCGATCTCGCCCACTTCGCCCGGCTCGGCGACGAGGGCGTCGACCTGCTCCTGGCCGACTCGACCGGCGCGGAGAGCCCGGGCCACGTCCGGCCCGAGCGCACGATCGGGGCGACGATCCGCCAGCACCTCTCCGAGGCCGAGGGATTGGTCGTCGTGGCCTCCTTCGCCAGCCACGTGCACCGCATCCAGCAGGTGCTCGACGCCGCGCTCGAGGTGGGTCGCCGCCCGGTGTTCGTCGGTCGCTCCATGGTGCGCAACATGGCGATCGCCGGTGAGCTCGGCTACCTCGACTTCGACGCCGATCTGGCCGTCGACCCCAACGACGTGGACCGCTACGACCGGTCCGAGCTGATCGTGGTCTCCACCGGCTCCCAGGGGGAGCCCTTCAGCGCCCTGTCCCTGATGGGTGCCGGGGAGCACCGTCGCCTCGAGGTGGGGGAGGGGGACCTGGTGATCCTGGCCTCCAGCCTCATCCCGGGCAACGAGCAGGCGGTGTTCCGCTCGATCAACAACCTGTCCCGTCGTGGCTGCACCGTGATCCACGGTGGCGTCGCCCACGTCCACGTCTCCGGTCACGCCAGCCGCGAGGAGCTGATCCTGTTCCACAACATCGTGGAGCCGGAGCACTTCATCCCCGTCCACGGCGAGCACCGGCACCTGCGGGCCCACGCCGAGATCGCCCGGGAGACCGGGTGCCTGCCGGAGAAGGTGTTCATCTGCGAGGACGGCGACTCGGTCGTGCTCCGCGACGGCGAGGTGACCCGCGGTGAGGGCCGTCCGACGAGCCACGTCTACATCGACGGGCTGCTCGACGACGTCGGTCCGGCGCTGCTGCGCGACCGGCGGCGCATCGGT
>SLQK01000117.1 GCA_007131525.1 Nitriliruptoraceae bacterium
GAGCTCGGTCAGCTGGTGCTGCGGCCGGGCACGATCCTCGGCGAGGGCACCGACAACCTGATCACGCGGCTGTTCACCGGACGCGTCGTGCTCGGGCTGTCCGACACCGACGTGCCCTTCGTGTTCATCCACGACCACGATGTCGCCGAGGTGATCGCGCGGGGGGTGACCGAGCGGGTCACCGGCGTGATCAACCTCGCCGGCGACGGGGTGCTCACCCTGCGCGAGATCGCGGCGATCGAGGCCCGGCCGTACCTGCCCATCCCACCGGCGCTGCTGACGGGCGCACTGCGGGTGCTCCGCCCCACGGGCCTGGTGCGCAGCGGCCCCGAGCAGGTCGACTTCCTGCGCTACCGACCTGTGTTGGACAACGCCCGGCTGCGGGCGGCCTTCCCGGGGCTCCCCCGGCTGACGACGGCCGAGTGCTACGCGCGCTTCCGTGAGGCCCGCGGTGGCTGAGGCTCCGGCGGGTGCACGGGATGGCGGCGGGCCAGGACGCGGCGGGGCCCCGACGGCGCTGGTCACCGGCGCCGGCGGCCACCTCGGCCGGGCCCTGCTGCGCCTGCTGCCCGCTACCGGTGACCGCACCATCGGGGTCGACCGGCCGGGCACCGTCCCGCCCGCTGACCCCGACCGCCCGGTGGCACGGTGGCTGGAGGTGGACCTCGCCGACCCCGACAGCGAGGTGGAGCTCGGCGCCGCACTGGCGGACGTGGCCCGGCTGCGCCTGGTGGTGGCAGGGGCGGGGGTGACGGCACTCGGCGGGCTGGCGACGACCGACGATGCCACCTTCCGCCGGGTCATGGACGTCAACTACCACGGGGCGCTGAGGACGGCGCGCGCGGCGCTGCCGGCCCTGCGGGCGGGAGCTGGTCACCTCGTCGTCGTGTCGTCGGCCGCCGGGCTGCTGCCGGTGCCGGGACGCCCGGCCTACGTCGGCGCGAAGCACGCGCTGACGGCGGTGTTCCTGGCGATGGCCGACGAGCTCGCACGCGACGGTGTCGCCGTCACGGTCGTGCATCCCGGTTTCCTGCGGACGACGGTGACCGAGGTGGGGTCGGTCGCGCCGCGCTCCACGACCGGTGCGGCGCTGACGGCCGACGACGTCGCCCGGGCGATCGTGGCGGTGGTCGCGCGGCGGCGGGCGGGACGCCGAGTGCCGCAGCGGCTCCGTGTCGGCCGGACCGCGGTCGTCGCCGACACCGTAAACCGCCTCTCCCCCGGGCTCGCCCGCAGCCTGGCCGCACGGCGTCTGCGGGCCAACGGCTGAGGGCTGAGGGCTGAGAGCCGACACGCCCGCCGCCCGACGACGTGGGTCGCGCGCCGGCATCACGGTGCGACGACGTCGCGGCGCCGCCGCTAGGCCACGTTACGCCACCGCGAGCCGGCGCAGCACCGCGGCGACCGCGTCCTCGATATCGGCGGCGAGGTGAACGGCATCGCCGGGCAGCTCCCAGCTGCGCACCGCCACCACCGGGGTCCCGACCCGCACCGCCAAGGCCACCTCGCTGAGCATGCCCCAGCTCCCACCGATCGCCAGGACCACGTCGGCCGCGCGGACCACGAGGCCGTTGCGTAGCTCCCCGAGCCCGGTCGCCAGCAGCACGGTGTGCGCCGGGTCGCCGTCAGCCCGATCCGAGGACGGCAGCAGCCCGACGCTCGTCCCACCGGCAGCACGAGCCCCGCGGGCAGCCGCCGCCATCACCCCTCCCAGGCCACCGGTGACGACGACCATCCCGGCGTCCGCGAGCAGGCTGCCGGCGCGGTCGGCGTCGGCGAGGTCGCGGTCGGTCGCGCCCTGGCCCGGCCCGATCACCGCCACGTACCCGCTCATCGCTCCCCCCTGCACCGCGGGTGGGTCGGGACCTCGGGAGGACCCACCTTCGTCGGTGGTCGGACGCACGGCACCCTACCTACCGTCGGTGTCACGACGGACCGACGTCCACCGCCGGCCCGTATGCGGTGGGACGGTCACCTGAGCCCATCCGAGGAGCACCCCCATGGCAGCAGCGTCCGAGACGACGACCGTCGGCACCTACGCCTCTCAGCACGACGCCGAGGTGGCACGTGAACGGCTCGAGGGTGCCGGGATCACCCCGGTGACGATCGAACAGCCCTCGGAGGACGTATGGACCGTGACCGTGCCGGAGGCACGCAGGGACGACGCCATCGCGGAACTGCAGATCGTCGAGCAACGACGGCGCGGGCCCGCTGTCTAGCGGCAGAACAGACCGACCCGCTACCGGCGGCCGGCGCGCGCCGTCGAACCGCGGCGGGCCCGGGCGTCACCTCGGAGGATCCAGACCGCGGCCAGCACGTACCAGGCGTCCGCGAGGGTGTTGAACACCCGCTGCTGGAGCCCGGGGGCTGCCGCAACCAGGTCCAGCACGTACACGCCGAACAGCAGCGCCGCGGTCCCCCCGATCACCAACGACCAGCGTGCGAACGCCGGTTCGTGCCGCCGGGTACGCCACGCGAAGGCCAGCGGCGCGAGCACGAGCGCGGTGTAGCCCACACCGGCCGTGATGGTGTGCCAGAGGTCGAAGGTCGTGCTGTCGGCACCGGGGCAGCCGGGACTGCACGGGGCGGCCACGACACCGAGCGTCCCCACCCCGGCGAGCACCACCAACGCCGGGCCGAGCAACCCCTCTCCGGGCAGCGCCCGGTGGAGCGCCGGCGCCAGCAGCAGGAAGGCGACGCCCGACACGAGCAACCCGGTGATGAGCAGCCCCCGGGATGCCCAGGGAGCGCCGAGCTCGAACAGCTCGCTGATCGCCTGTTGGCGCGGGTCGTACCCCGCGCGCAGCCAGCCCGCGAGCAACCAGCTGCCGACGTAGGCCACCACCGCGAGCAGCCCGAACCACAGCACTGCTCGAACCCAGCTCGGGACCGTTGTCACCGTCGACACCTCAGCGATCCGCCACGGTTCGGACTGCATCCTGTGACGCCCGAACGTAGCGCCGGCCACGGCCGGGGATGGTCGGCCGTGACCGTCGGACCGAGGAGCGACCTGGGCTGCTCGTAGGCTGGTACCCGCACCGCGAAGCCGCGAGAGAAGGTCGGATCCGATGACCGATCACCCCGAACGTCCACACCCTCCGGAGCCCGACGACCCCACGCCTCCCGACCTCGAACCTGCGCGTCCCGAGGAGGAGGGCGTGCCCGACGAGGAACCGGACGCCATGCAACTCGAGGCGGCGCACCTGCTCGCCAACAAGGCTCGGCCGACGCTCCGCGAGCAGGGGTTCGACGACGAGCAGATCCGCGCCTGGGCCACCACCTACACGGCGGAGTTCGGCTCAGGCGACGTGGACCGCTTCCTCGCCTGGATCGACGAGGAACAGCAGCGCTGACCCCTCGGTGACCGGCCGCTGATCACCCCGCACGTCCTCCTGCGGAGACGTCCCGTCCCCCGCGAACGAACCCCAACCGAGGGTCGAGACGACCTTCCGCGCGCGGGACGTGCCGTTCGACCCTGCCTTCCGCGCCCGTTTGTGGCAGAGTTCTCACCCTCAGGGAGAGGAGGGGCGTTCGACGGCGCCGCAACAGCGCCGTCCTATGCCTCGGTCACGATGGCGTTGCGTCGCCATCGTGCTGGACAACATGGGGTGGCTCATGGCTCGCACCGCACTCATCGGTGCCGTCGTCGCGCTCCTCGTGGCCCTCGTGGCCATGGGTGGCGGACTGCTCGGCATCACCACCATCTGGCCCGTCCTGCTCGCGGTCGGCGTCGGCCTGGCAGCCCGACCGGTGACGGTCGGACGTATCGCCGCGTACGCGATCGGTGCCGGTGCCGGTTGGGTCGCAACCGCGTTGACCGCCGGCGTGCTGCCGCAGACCGCGATCAGTGATGCGATCGCAGTGGTGGCCGCGCTGGTCATCATCATCGCGCTGGCCGCCGTGACGGCGGACCAGTTCCCGCTCTGGGCCGGGCTGGCCGGTTACGCGGCCTTCGCGGGCTACTACGAACCGATCTACGCCGCGAACCCCACGCTGTTCCTCAGCGAGTCACCCATCGCGCTGCTGACGGTGCTGCTCGCCGGTGCGATCGGCTTCGCGATCGCGAGCCTGGGAGACCTGCTGACCGCCGGCGTCAGCGAGCCCCAGAGCATCGCCGACGACCACGTCCTCATGACCGAAGGGGAGGCCCTGTGATGCGCATCTTCCGTCCCGCGGTCGCCCTGTTCGTGCTGGCGACCCTGTTGTCCGTGACCGCCTCCCTCCCCGTGCTGGCGCAGACGGGTGAGGCCACAGCGATCACCCACCGCCAGTCCGTCCGCACCGAGATGTCACCGTCAGGTGAGATCGAGGCGTCGCGCATCTTCACCCAGCTCACCGTGCAGGGTGAGGGTGACGTCGAGGTGGTCCTACCAGGCCAGGCGACACGGGGCCTTCGCAACCTCGACGGCTTCGGCCGGCCCAGCGTCGACGGTGATCAGGTCACCTTCAACGTGAGCGCTACCCCGGAAGGGGCCAGCGAGCGCACGGTGGCGACCCACCGCGGTCCGCTGCCGATCGAACTCGACGTGTCCTACCGCCTCGATGGCTCGCCGATCGAGCCGCAGGACCTGGTCGGGCAGAGCGGAGACCTCGAGGTCTCGTTCACGGTCCGCAACACGACGGCCGAACCGACCGAGATCACCTACCAGGACGGGGTCGGCGCCACGTACACGGAGACCATCGACGTGGCGGTGCCCTTCGTCGGCTCTCTCTCGATGGAGCTGGACAACCGCTTCGTCGCGATCGACGCGCCAGGAGCCTCCGTTGCCGGCAACGGCCGGGGCGACACCGTCGTCTCCTGGTCGATGGTGCTCTTCGAGCCCATCGGGTCGGAGGAGCAGACCGTGACCTACACCGCACGCGTGACCGACGCGGTCGTGCCGGGCGTGATCGCACAGTTCCTGCCGGTGGACTCCAACTCCTTCGGGTCGCTCGCGTCGGTGCAGGACAGCTTCGGCGCCGTGGCCGAAGGGCTCCGTGAGATCGCCGGCGGGGGTCTGCAGATCGATGCGAACCTCCAGGCGCTCGCCATCGGGGCACAGCAGCTCTTCCTGGGCGTCGGACGGCTGGCGAACGGCGGCGAGCAGTTGGCAACCGGCCTGAACGAGACCGCCGTCCCCGGTGCGCGGCAGCTCGCCGACGGCACCGGCGCGGCGAGCGACGGCGGCCGGCAGCTAGCGAGCGGGCTGATGGAGCTCAGCAGCGGCGCCGGCGAACTGTCGGCCGGCCTCGGCAGCGCCCGCGCGGGCGGCGGTCAGCTGGCCGATGGGCTGGGCGAGCTCAGCAGCGGTGCCGGCGAACTGTCGGCCGGCCTCGGCAGC
>SLQK01000323.1 GCA_007131525.1 Nitriliruptoraceae bacterium
AGACCACCGTCGACTGGGGTGATGGCACGCCGCCGATCACCTACGACGTCCCGGGCGGTCCCTACCCCGACGGGCAGATCCGGCACACCTACCGCGACGCCAGCACCGTCACGGTGACGGTCACCGACACCTGGGTCATCGACTTCCGGGCAACAACGGCCGGCGGTGCGGTGCTCACGGACAGCGTGGTCGCCGAACTCGATGAGGTCGTCATCGAGGACTTCGAGGTGCGCGAGTTCCGGGCGGTCCGCGTCGGTCCGTAGCGCCGTGTCGGCGCACATGCGAGGCCCGCAGGCCGGAGCAGACCCAGTCCCGCCCCTACAGCTTGATCACCGGACAGGTCAGGGTGCGGGTGATCCCCGGGATCGCCTGCAGCGCGGAGACGACGAGCTTTCCCAGCTCGTCAACGTTGGCGGCCTGCGCCTGGACGATCACGTCATAAGGGCCGGTGACGTCATCCGCTGCGGTGACCCCTGGCACCTGCGCTGCGGCCTCGGCCACCTCCGCTGCGGCGCCGAGCTCGGTCTGTATCAGGATGTAGGCCGACACCATCACGGGCGCTCCCAGCTCGTGGTCACCTCGACGCTACACCGACGGCCGCCGGACACCTAGCGCTGCCAGGGGCCGCGAGCACGGCCACGCCCACCGTCTCGGCCACGTCGGCGGGGCTGACGCCAGACAGGCGAGCGCCCCGCAGCAGCGAGGCAGCGGGGCGCACCGGCGATCGCGCCGACCGGCTGGTCGGCAGCGGTGGGTCGGTCAGGCCTTCACCGGAGGACGGGTGACCTTGCCGGCCTTGATGCAGGAGGTGCACACGTCGAGCTTCACGGTTCGGCCGTCGACGTAGGCCTTGACCCGCTGGATGTTGGGGTCCCAACGCTTGCTGGACCGCCGGTGCGAGTGGGAGACCTGCTTGCCGTACCACGGCTTCTTGTCGCAGAGCTGGCAGGTGGATGCCATGGGGCTGCCTTCCGGGCGGTGCGTGGCGCGCGCTGGGAGATGCGCGGCGGAGGGCGCGGCGCGGGCACGTCGGTTGGGGTCGGTCGCGTGGCACAACAGATCGGCCCCGCGGGCGCCGCAACGGTACCAGCCACCTCGGTTCCCGACCACTCGATGCCCGGTCAGGAGCGACCCGACGACAGCGGTGCGCCTGTGGGTCGTGTCGGAGGTCGTCGCTAGGCTCCGGCACCACGAGCACCGTCGACCCTCACGGATGGGAGCCCCGAGGGGTGGCCGAGTCACTCGCAGCGCCGTTGGCCGCGCGGGAACTGCCCGCGCTGTTCGACCGCGTCCACGCCGCGCTCCAGGCCCGCCGCGAGGCGATCGACGACCTCAACGTCTTCCCCGTCCCTGACGGTGACACGGGGACGAACATGACCCTGACCGTGCGTGCCGGCCGGGACGCCCTGGCCGCAGCTCGTGCGAACCGGCCCGAAGGCGGCCGCGATGCCCTCGCCCGGGAGGTGATCCGCGGCGCGGTGCGCGGTGCGCGGGGCAACTCCGGGGTCATCATCAGCCAGGTCGTCCGCGCCGTCGTCGAGGTGACCGTCGGCGAGCGGGAGGTGGACGCCCAGATCTACGCCGCGGCGTTGTCGCACGCCCGGGACCTGGCGTACGAGGCGGTCGCGGAACCCGTGGAAGGCACGATCCTCACCGCCATCGCCGCCGCCGCGCGCGCCGCGACCGAGGCCGTGGCCGACGACGCCGACATCGTGGGCGCGTCAGCGGCTGCCTGCGCCGCGACCGCGATCGCGGTGGAGGAGACACGCGGGCAGCTCGAGGTCCTGCGCGAGGCCGGGGTCGTGGACGCCGGCGCCCGGGGGTTCGAGGTGCTCCTGGCCGCGGTGCATGGGCACCTCACCGGGGAGGACGCGCCCGTCGCGCTGGACCCCCGCCGTGACGTGGTGGTGCACACCGCCGGGCACGTGTGCCACGGGTCGCTCGCCCACCCCTACGAGGTCCAGTACCTCCTCGACGCACCGGACGCCTCAGCGGCGCCGTTGCGGGTCGCGCTGGAACAGCTCGGCGAATCGGTGGTGGTCGTGGCGGCCGGGGGGCTGTTGAACGTCCACGTCCACACCGACCGGATCGGGCCGGCGATCGAAGCCGGCCTGGCGCACGGTCGCGCCACCGCGATCGAGGTGGTCCACCTCGGTGAGCAGGTGGCCGAGCGCGACGCCGCCCGCGCGATCAGCGACGCGGCCCTGGCCATCGAGGCCCCGTTGTCCCACACCGTTGGTGTGGCTCCGGGAACCGGCCTGCGTCCGACCCGGCCGCTGGCCGTCGTCGCCGTCCTGCACGGTGCGGGGGCGGTCGGCCTCGCCAGATCCCTCGGCGCCGAGGTGGTCGACGGGGCCGCAGGCTCGCTGCCCTCGGTGGCGCAGCTCGTCGAGGCCATCGTGGCCAGCCGGGCGGTCCGGGTCCTCGTGCTCCCCGGCCACCGCAACGGCGTGGCTGCGGCGCGCGCGGCCGCTGAGGTCGCGACGCGGGAACACGACGTCGACGTCGAGGTGATCGCTGCGGCGACCTCGCCGCCGGCGGTGCTGGCCGCGCTGGCGCTGTGGGAGCCGGAGGCCGACCCCGACCAGATGGCCGAGGAGCTCGGTGCCGCCGCCTCGGCCGTCCACGCCGGCGAGGTGGTCGACGCCGTCAGGGACGCGGCGACGCCGATCGGACCGGTCCGCGCCGGTCAGCCCCTGGCGCTCGCGGACGGTGAGCTCGTCGCGGCCGCCGACCAGCCGCTCGACGCCCTCGCTGCGGTGTGCCGAGCGTTGGAGGTCGGCCGCGCCGAGGTGATCACGCTGCTCCACGGCAACGCCGCCTCACCCGAGGACCGGCAGGCCGCTGCCGAGCTGGTGGCGGGGCTTGCGGCCGACGCCGAGGTGGAGGTCGTCGACGCCGGCGTGGCGCCGTCCCGGTTCTGGATCGGCGTCGAGTGAGCCTGTCGCTGGACGACCGTGTGACGGCCCTGCCCGGTGTCGGCCCCAAGCTCGCCGGTCGGTTGGACGAGGCCTTCGGCATCCGCACGGTGCGTGACCTCCTGGAGCACTACCCGCGCCGGTACCACGACGCCGGCGAGGTGCTCGATCTCGGCGACGTGGAGGAGGGAGCGCCGGCGACCCTGCTCGGCGAGGTCCTCGACTGGTCGACCCGTCGGGTCCCCCCGCGGGGCAAGCGCTCCCGAGCCCTCGACCTGGCGGAAGGTCGCGTCCGGCAGGCCAGCGGCGCGGTGTTCACGGTCACCTTCTTCAACCAGCGCTGGCGCGCATCGACGCTGCCACCGGGCACGGTCGCGGCGTTCAGCGGGACCGTGAAGCGGTTCCGAGGTGAGCTCCAGCTCGCCAGCCCCGACGTCCAGGTGCTCGGCAAGGTCGGGTCCGGGACCGATGCCGCCTCGGCGGCCGAGCGCCTTGATCACCAGCGGCTCCTCGCCGTCTACCGGGCGACCGACGGGCTCCCCAGCTTCAAGCTGAACGAACTCGTCGAGGTGGCCCTCGAGGCCCTGCCACCCCTCGAGGACTGGCTGCCCGAGGAGCTGCGGTCGGGCCATCGTCTGCGCCCGCTGGACGAGGCGGTCCGCGCGATCCACGCCCCGGCCGATCAGCCCGATCGCCGCGCGGCCCGGCGTCGGCTGGCCTTCGACGAGCTGTTCAGCCTGCAGCTCGGCCTGCAGTGGCGGCGCCGGCAGCTCGAGGCGGACACGGTCGGGCTGGACAACGCTCCGGAGCCCGCAGGATGGGCGAGCCGGTTCCTCGCCGCGCTGCCCTTCCCGCCGACGGGCGCCCAGACGCGGGCGATGGGGGACCTGGGCCGGGATCTGGCGGCGCCGCGACCGATGCATCGGCTGCTCCAGGGCGACGTTGGCTCCGGCAAGACCGTCGTCGCCGTGTGGACGATGCTCTGTGCGGTCGACCGAGGTCGTCAGGCGGCGCTGATGGTGCCGACGGAGGTCCTCGCCGAGCAGCACCTGCGGACCCTGACCGAGTTGCTCGCCCCGCTCGGGGTCAACGTGCTGGACGGGCTCCGGGTCGCCGCGCTGACCTCCTCCACCTCGACGAACGAGCGGCGGCGCATCCTGTCGGAGCTCCTCACCGGCGAGCTGGACCTGATCGTCGGGACCCACGCCCTGCTGGAGGAGGGGGTGCGGTTCGCCGACCTCGGGGTGGTCGTGATCGACGAGCAGCACCGGTTCGGGGTGTCGCAGCGGGTGCAGCTCAAGGAGAAGTCCGCGCCCTTCGATGGGGCGACGCCGACCGCACCCGACGTGCTCGTGATGACGGCCACGCCGATCCCGCGGTCCCTGGCGCTGACCCTCTACGGCGACCTGGACGTGACCGTGCTGGACGAACTCCCGCCGGGTCGCGAGCCGATCACCACCCAGCTCATCACGCCGGAGCAGGCCCACCGCCGTGCGCGCCTGGAAGCGTTCATCCGCACCGAGGTGGCGGCGGGCCGACGGGCCTACGTGGTCTGCCCCTTCGTCGAGGAGAGCGAGCAGCTCCCCGGTCGCGGCGCGGTGCAGGAGCACCGGCGCCTGGCCACCGAGGTGTTCCCCGACCTCGAGGTGGTGCTGGTCCACGGTCGCCTGTCGTCGGCGGGCAAGGAGGCTGCCATGTCCGCCTTCCGGAACGGTGACGCCCAGGTGTTGGTCTCGACCACGGTGATCGAGGTCGGGGTGGACGTCCCAGAGGCCACCATCATGGTGATCGAGGACGCGGAACGGTTCGGCATCAGCCAGCTGCACCAGCTCCGCGGTCGGGTCGGCCGGGGCGGTGGTCGCAGTTTCTGCGTGCTGTTCGCCGGCTGGTCATCGGAGCTCGGTGACGACGCGCTCGAGCGGCTGGAAGCGGTCGCCCAGACCACCGACGGCTTCCAGCTCGCCGAGACCGACCTGAGGATCCGGGGTGCCGGCCAGCTCTTCGGCCGCGCCCAGTCGGGGCTGCCCGACCTGATCCTGGCTCGCGTGCAGGAGGATGTCGACCTGGTCGCCGCCACCCGTGAGCTGGCAGCACGCATCCTCGACGACGATCCTGGACTCGCCGAGCCGCGGCACGCAGCCCTTCGGGCTGAGGTCCTCCGTCGCTAGGAGGGTGGGGTGGAGGCGTTCGCGGCGCTGGAGACGGGGTAAGCCCCTGGGCGAGGTGAGCCGCCGAACGGCGGACGGACCCACCCGCTTCCGTCATCGTCCGGCCGATCGATGAGCGTGCGGTCGAGCCGCAACGTGCCGTTGCCGCCGTGGAGTATCAGCGGGGCGAGCGAGGCGACCTGGGTGACCCCGCGCACTCGGAAGCTGCCGCCGGCGCCCAGCACGGTCAGCTGCC
>SLQK01000055.1 GCA_007131525.1 Nitriliruptoraceae bacterium
CCCGGCGTGGTCCTGCGGTGGGCCGCACGAGCGCCGCTGGCGGCGACGCTGGCGCTCGCGGTGGTCGTCGGTGCGGTCCTGGTGGTCACCTTCGGCGTGCCGCCGATCAGCCCGCTGTTCCTGATCCCGGTGCTGTGCGGTCCCGTGTACCCGTGGCTGCGACTCGAGTCGCGGGCCCAGGCCGCCTGGCGAGCGCGGCAGGCCGGCTGAGTACGCCGCGACCGCGGATCGCGCCATGCACCGCGGCGGCGGCGGGGAGCGCCAGCCTCAGGTGACCGACCACCACAGGGTGGTCACATGCCGCCAGGCCGGTCGGGGATGGTCGCGCAGCAGGTCGAGCAGTTCATCGTCGCGCTCCTCGCCGACCCGCAGCCGTGACCGCAGGAACCGCAGCTGGTCCTCCTCGGACTCCGGCGGCAGGGGCGCAGCCTCCTCCCAGTGCTCCACCTCGACGTCGATGCCGGCCTCACGCAGGACCTCGGCGGCGTCATCGCTGGTCGGACCGCTGGGGGCCTCGATGCCGTGGATCGCCTGCCAGTAGGGCCGCGTCCAGGCGGTCGGATGCTCGGCGCTGAGCTCGAGGACGACCCGTCGCCTGGCCTTGGCCGCCAGCGCGTGGCCGAGCTGGTCGAGCTCAGGCGTGCCGTAGGCGGTGTGGTGGCTGACCACCACGTCCGCGCCGACGAGGTCGTCGAGCACCTCCTGCCAGGGTCCGAGCACCCCCGTCGCGGTGGCGCCGCGGGCCAGCGCGCGCTCACGGAAGGCCTCCAGCATGCTGGCCTGGATGTCGACGCCGATCAGCCGGGCCGCCGGCGGGGCGAGCGGCAGGCTCCCGGCACCGGCGCCACAGCCGACGTCCAGCACGCTGCCCTCGATCGGCAGCGCCGCGGTGGCGATCCGGCGCGAGGGCGAGTCGAGGGTCACCGACAGATCGGCGATGTCCGCGAACCGCTGGACCGGGAAGCCGACGGTGGCCGGGACGGTCGCGACCTCATCGGGGATCCGCCAACGGGCCAGCGCTGCGGCCCACCGTTCGGTTGCGCTGCTCGTCATGCCGGTGCCTTTGCTCGTGGACCCGGTGGACCCGCAGCCCTCGCTGTACCGGCGGACCGCGACATCCCGCGTCGTGCGAACCAGACGCAGGATAGTCGGCACCCGGTCGTGAGCCATGGTGGGTCGGCCGGGTTCCGGCGGGCTGGAGGGTGGGGTAGGGCTGTGTCGGTCGGCCCGCGGGTGGGAGCGGGCGGCACACGGCGTGAACCGGTGGCTCACAGCATCCGCTGGCGCGAGGCGGGGTGAGCGGGGCGGTCAGCCGGTCACGGATGTCCGGTTCGCCACCCCGCGTCGGCCAGGTGGTGAGAGTGGGGCGAAGGAGCGGTCATCGGTGTCCGGTTTCCCACCCCGCGCGGCCCTGCGTCGCCCCGCGAGCACGCGCCGCAGCGCGCACCGCGCCCCGCACCTCAGCCGGGCAGCACCGCCTCGAGCGTGAACTCCGTCGGCACGAGATCGCGCCGGTCGGCCGGCAGCCGCCACCGCTGGGTGCCGTCGTCGAGCCGTTCCATCCACGGCGCGAAGCACCAGTCGAGGGTGTCGCCCTCGTGCAGCCGCGTCAGCTGCAGGCCTGCATCCAGCACGGCCTGCACCGTCTCGCCGAGGCCGTGGGGGAAGTCGATCGTGTCGGGGGATGCCACCTCGCCGTCGCCGGCGTAGGTCGCGGTGTCGCTCCAGCGCTGGCCACCGGCACGCTCGAAGTAGGGGTGGGTGATGACGAGTTCGCCGTCGGCGCGGGTCTCGTCGACGGTCAGCAGCATGGGGTGGGCATCACGCAGGTACAGCCGCCCGCCGGGACGGAGCAGGCCAGCCACGACCTGTGCCCAGCGGGCGATCGAGGGCAGCCAGGTGATGGCGCCGACGGAGGTGTAGACCAGGTCGAAGCTCGGCCCGAGCAGCGCGTCGGCACCCTCGACGTCCGACTCGACGAAGGTCGCGGGCGTCGCCGACCGTGCGCTCAGGTCCCGGGCCACCGCCAGGGCCGCGGGGGAGAAGTCCACGCCGGTGACCCGCCCACCCAGCCGCGCCAACGACACCGTGTCGGTCCCGATGTGGCACTGCAGGTGGACGACGTCCAGGCCCGTCAGGTCACCGAGGTGGGGGGCGTCGGCCGCGACCACATCGGACAGGTGGCCGGGATCGGCGAGGTAGCGCTCCAGCGCGTACTCGGCGGAGGAAGCGTGCAGCGGCACGCGCGCCTCCCAGTTCGCGAGGTTGACGGCGCGATGCTCGCCGGCCACCTCAGGCGTCGCCGCCGGCAGCGAACCACGCCGCCAGCCGTTCGAAGCCCTCCTCGAGCCCGACCCGCGGTTCCCAGTGCAGCGCCGCTCGGACCTCGCGCTGATCGAACCAGTGGGCCGTGGCCAGCTGCTCGGCGAGGAAGGAGGTCATCGGCGGGTCGTCGGTGCGGCCCAGCCGGGCCCACACCCGCTCGGCGGCCGCTCCGCCCGCGTAGGCGACGGGCAGGGGGACGCGCCGCTGGGGCGCCGGCAGCCCCGCCGCCCGGCAGATCCGTGCGAGCAGCTCGGCGACGGTGCGGGGCTGGCCGTTGGAGACCACGAAGGCGCGGCCCCGCACCGCGGCGTCCTCGGCGCGGTCGAGGGCGGCGACCAGCGCGTCCACCGCGTTGTCGATGTAGGTCGTGTCGATCAGCGCCGCGCCGTCGTCGATCAGGGCCAGCCGGCCGGCCCGGGCACGGGCGACGATCCTGCCGACCAGCTGGGTGTCACCCGGTCCCCACACCAGGTGGGGCCGGATCGCGACCACCCCGACCGCGTCCGCGGCACCCAGGGCGAGCTGCTCGGCGCGGGCCTTGGTGCGGGCGTAGTGGCCGATCGTGTGCACGGTGTCGGCCGGGTCCGCGCCGGCGCCGACCAGCGGCTCGCCGGCGTGGGCCACCGACGGGGTGGAGACGTGGACCAGTCGGGGCACGTGCAGGGCGCGGGCGGCGCTGACGACCTGGAGCGTGCCGTCGACGTTGGCCCGGCGGAACTCCTCCTCGGTGCCCACCACGCCCACCCGGGCGGCGAGGTGGATGACGCCGTCCTGCCCGGTGACGGCAGCCCGCACCACCTCGGCGTCGGCGACGTCACCGAGCACCTCGCGGATCGGTGGGCCCTGCCCGGTCTGCGTGCCGGCCAGCCCCGAGGGGCGCCGCTGCAGCACGGTCACCTCGTCCCCGCGGGCGGCCAGCGCCTGCGCGGTGGCGCGGCCGAGCAGCCCGCTGGCGCCGGTCACGAGCACCTTCATGACCCACCCCCGTCGCCCCCGTCGCCCCCGTCGCCGCCGCCGTCGCCCTCGTGACGTTGACGCCGGCGCCCGAGGCCCCGGCCGGCCAGCATCGCCGCCGCCTCCCGGCCGACGCGGGCGCGGTCGATCTTGGACTGGTGGCGGATGTCGACCGGCAGCTCCGGCACGACCAGCACCGCCGCGATGTCGACCTCCGGCACCGCCGAGCGGACGCGGTCGACCAGCGTGAGCGGCGCCAGCTGCCACGCGCGCGGGGCGAGGTCGGTGGCCACGACCACGACCACCAGCTGGGTGCCGGCCGGGCCGATCCCCACGGCCGCGGCCATCGCGACGTGGTCGATCGCCTCCACGCGCTGCTCGATGCCGACCGGGGTGACCGGGCCCGCGGCGGTGGTGATCAGGTGCGCCAGCCGTCCCTCGATCCACAGCCTGCCGTCGTCGTCGAGGTGGCCGACGTCGCCCGAGCGGTGCCAGCCGGGGTCGCGGGAGCTCGTGAGCTCGGTGATCGCGAGCCGGTCGTAGCGGTCCTTGACGTGGGGGGCGGCCACGCAGACCTCGCCGGTGATCCCGGGCTCCCGAACCAGCGGCCCGGTGGCCTCGCCGTCGGCGTCCAGCGGGCTGATCGCCACCTCGACGCTCGGCACGGGGTGGCCGACGCAGACGCCGTTGCCGGGTCCGACCGCCTCGATGGTGGCGAGGTCGATGTCGGCGACGGGCAGGCACTCGGTCATGCCGTAGGGGGTGTGGGCCGCAGCACCCGGGACCACGGCGGCCAGCCGCCGGAGCAGCGCCGCAGGCACGGGCGCGCCCGCCGACATCAGGGTGCGGACCCCGGCGAGCGCCGTGCGCTGGTCGCCGCGGAGCTCGCCGGCGGTGCGCGCCACGTTGTTCAGCGCGGCGGGGGAGGCGAACACCAGCGTCGCCTGGGTGGCGGCGACCGCGTCGGCCAACGCCGTGGCGGTCAGCGTCGCCGGCGCGGTGACGTCCATGTCGGGGACCATCGAGGTGATGCCGAGAGCCGGGCCGTACAGCGCGAAGGGCGCGAAGGCGGCCACCAGCCGGTCCTCGTCGCCGATCGCGTAGGTGCGACGCAGCGCGTCGCGTTGCGCCTCGAGCTGGCGGTGCCGGTAGACGACCCCCTTCGCCGGGCCCGTGGAGCCGGAGGTGAAGGCGATCGCCGCCTCCGCGTCAGCAGCCGGCGGGGGTGGCAGGACCGCGTCGGGGGCGTGGGCGGCCCGAGGGCTCTTGCGGGGGGCGATCAGCTCCTGCCCGTGGGCGAGCGGGCCCGGACCGCGGTCGATGAGGCGCTGCCCCCGCGCGATCAGCTGGTCGAGGCTCACCTCGACGTTCGCGCTGCGACGCAGCGCAGCCGGCACCTCGCCCGCCCCGATGCGCCGGCCGGGCCAGCGCAGGGCCGCGGCCGCGGCCAGGGCCCGGGGGATACCGACGAGGTGCTGCGGGGCGGCGCTGCGCAGCGCGCGGCTGAGCCCCTTGGGGCCGAGGCCGGCGTCGGCGACCACCACCACGGCACCGAGCCGCCAGCAGGCGTACAACAGGACGGCGAGGTCCCGGCCGGGGGTGACCATGCAGGCCACGCGGTCGCCGGGCTGGACCCCGTGGGCGTGGAGTCCGGCGGCCAGGGCGTGGACGTCGCCGGACAGCTCGCCGAAGGTCCAGCGGCGGGGACGGCCCAGCTCGTCGCCGGGTGCGGGGGGCTCGACGATGGCGTCGGTGTCGGCCCGGTGGGGCTCGGCCAGGGCGGCCCACAGCGGGCTGCGCAGCTCGTTCGTGGGGGAGGGAGCCTCCATCTCGGCCCGATCCGCGGGCACCCGGGCGGCCAGCCAGCGGCGCAGCGCCCCGGCCAGGTCGGCGTCCTCGGGGGTGAGGTGGCTGGCCCCCTCGACGCGGTGCACGTCGGCCTGGGGCAGCCGGGCCTCGAGGTCGTGGAGGTAGCGGTCGGAGAACACCGGGTCCTTCGGTCCCCACAGCAGCAG
>SLQK01000087.1 GCA_007131525.1 Nitriliruptoraceae bacterium
CAACACCCTGGAGGACGGCTCCCTGCTCGGCGTGGTCCGCGCGCACGGCTGCATCTGGGTCGCGACGCGACCAGGGACCGTGCTGGAGCTCGAGGTGGGTTTCGACGGCTGCGAGCTCGCCGCGGTCGATGCGTGGCTGTCCGCGACCCCGGACGTCGATCCCGCCCGGGTCCCGTCGGGACGCCGCACGGTGGCCGAGGACCGGTGGCACCCCTACTACGGCGACCGCGTCCAGGAGCTCGTCGTCATCACCCTGGACCGCGACCTCGAGGAGGTCATGCGCATCCTCGACGCCTGCCTGCTCACCGACCGGGAGCTGGCCGAGGGCGAGCAGGGCTGGCTCACCTGGCCCGACCCCTTCGCCGCCTGGCTCGGCGAGGAGTCCGCGTTCCTCGGCAGCGCGGCTGCCGGCCCCCACCTGGATGAGGAGGCGCCATGAAGGACAGCATCCACCCCGAGTATCGCCCCGTGGTCTTCCGCGACCGTGCCGCTGGCTCCGCGTTCCTGACCCGGTCGACGGCGACCAGCACCACCACGGTCACCTGGGAGGACGGGGTCGAGTACCCGGTGGTCGACGTGGAGATCTCCTCGGCAAGTCATCCCTTCTATACCGGCAAGCAGGTCATCGTCGACACCGCCGGCCGCGTAGAGCGGTTCAACCGGCGCCACCGCAGCGCCGCCGCCGACTGACGGCCGGTCGCCTGCGTTCGGATCGCCGGTGGGTGCCGTGCTGCACGATCGCGCACCTGTGCTCGGTGACGCGGCACGCGTAGCATCCGCGCACACGGAGCGGGAGGAGCGCGCGTGCGTGCAGCGGTGGTGGAGCGGCTCGAAGGTCCGTCGGCGATCCGGGTCATCGAGCACCCGGAGCCGACCGGCGAGGGGGTGCGGATCGCGGTCACCGCGGCCGGGGTGACCTTCCCCGACGCCCTGCTGACCCGCGGGCGGTACCAGCTCCGTCCCGAGCCTCCCTTCGTGCCCGGCTCCGAGGTCAGCGGCGTGGTGATCGACGCGCCCGACGGCTCCGGCCTCGCGGCAGGGCAACGGGTGGCTGCGTTCCCGGGGCTCGGCGGCTTCGCGGAGCGCGTGCTCGTGCCGCCCCACCTGGTGTTCCCCCTGCCCGACGAGGTGGACACCGAGGTGGCTGCGGGGTTGCCGATGAACCTGCTGACGGTCCACTTCGCGCTGCTCGACCGCGGTCGCCTGCGCGCCGGTGAGCGCGTGCTGGTGCACGGCGCGGCGGGCGGCATCGGCGTCGCGGCGATCCAGCTCGCTGTCGCCCGCGATGCGGAGGTCATCGCGGTCACCTCGACATCCGAGAAGGCCGAGGTCGCACGCACCGCGGGTGCGCAGCACGTCGTCGAGGCGGCGGGGTTCCGTGACGCCGTCCACGAGCTGACCGGCGGAGAGGGCGTCGACGTCGTCCTCGACCCGGTCGGCGGCGACCGGGTCACCGACTCGCTGCGCTGCCTGCGCCGCCGTGGGCGGCTGCTCGTCGTGGGGTTCACCGCCGGCGCCATCCCCGAGGTGAAGGTCAACCGGCTGCTGCTCAACAACCTCGACGTGGTCGGGGTCGGCTGGGGCGCCCACTGGCTCGCCGAGCCCGGCTACCCGGCCCGGCAGTGGGCCGAGCTGCTGCCCGACCTACGTGCGGGCCGGCTGCTGCCGCCCATCGGCGCGCGGTACCCCTTGGAGGACGCGGCCGAGGCGGTCGCCTCCCTGGAGGAACGCCGTGCCGTCGGCAAGGCGCTGCTGGTGCTGTGAGGAGCGCCGGTCACCGTGCCGAGCACGGCGCCATCACGAGCCGTCGACCGCCACGTCGTGGACGCACCACGGACCATCGCCCCGCCGCAGTTCGACCGTGATCCGGGCCGGGAACCCGTCCTCCAGCGTCAGCGATCCGCCCACCTCGGCGAAGCTGCGGCCGTCGACCTCGACCGTGGTGAGGTACTGGCCCTGCGAGCGGGGGACCTCGGGATGCGGCGGGTCATCCGGGCGGCAGGCGAAGGGTGCCAGCGCGGCACCGGACCGCGCGGCGTCGAGGTAGGCGTTCGCGACGTCGACGGGTGCGGTGACCTGCTCCAGCGCCCGGGGCGCGACGATCGCGACCAGGGCGGCACAGCCGCCGAGGAGCGCCACCAGCAGCACGCCGGCGACGAGCAGCGCACGGCGGGTGGCGCGCCGGCTCCCCCGGTCGACCGCGCGGCGACGCGTGGGTGGGCCACCCGGCGGTGGGGGTGGCGCCGGTGGGCCCGGCGTCGCCCCGGTCACGACAGGTAGGTGGCGACCCGGGCCGCGAGCGCGGCTTCGTCCTCCACCGGTAGCGCGACCTCCTCGAGGTCGTCGACCACCACGTCGGCGCCGTGTGCGCGGAGCTCCTCGGCCATCCCCTCCCGGTCGATGCCGATGACCAGGCCGAACCCGCCCCGCTTGCCGGCCTGGACCCCGGCCTGGGCGTCCTCGACCACCACGGTGCGCTCCGGCGTGGCATCGATCCGACGGGTGGCCTCCAGGAGCGAGGCCGGATCGGGCTTGCCGGGCAGGCCGAGCTCACCGGCGACCACCCCGTCGACCCGCGCCTCGAACAGCTCCAGCAGACCGGCGGTCTCCAGCACGGGACGGCAGTTCCGGCTGGCGGAGAACACCGCGGTGCGGATGCCGTTGGCGTGGAGCCGACAGATCAGCTCGACGGTCGAGGGGAACACGACCACACCGTCCTGCTCGAGGGTGGCCAGGAAGGCGTCGTTCTTGCGCTCGCCGAGGGCGACGATCGTGTCCTCGTCCACCTCGACGCCGCGGCTGACCAGGAAGTCCTTGACCCCGTCCAGCCGCGGCTTGCCATCCACGTACCGCAGGTAGTCCTGGCCGGTGAAGGGGCTGTGGTCCTCGTCGGGATGGTCGTCCCGTTCGGCGAGGTAGCCGTCGAACAGCCGCTTCCAGGCGGCACGGTGGACCGAGGCGGTGTCGGTGATGACGCCGTCGAGGTCGAAGATGACCGCGTCGAAGCGGTCGGGGTCGAGGGTGAACGTCATCGGCGCTCCGCCTGTTGTCGTTGTGGCCTCAGCCTGTTCCGGCCACGCACCGCATGCAACCGCAGGGTGCTGGCCGCGTGGACAGGGTGCAGGGGATCCGGCGACGTCCACCTCCGCCCGGTGGACGCGGCTCCGGCCTGCAGGGCCGCCGGGGGGAGCCTCTGGCGGCTCCCCCCGGAGAGAAACAGCAGACTGCCGCTGGTTCTCGCCTCCCCAGCGGCGCTGCCACCTCCGCACCGCCGACGGGGCACGACTTCCAGCGGCATGCGGCTGCTTCTCGCACAGGTCGTGCGGGGGCCGACCGCGGGCCAGCCGACGGAGCGATGACTCGCGCCCACCGTGGGGGCGCGGCACGGGGTCGCAGGCGCCGACCCCGGCCGCCGCGGACCCCCGCGGTAAGGTCGGTGCAGGTGAGGGTCCGGCGTGGGCGCGGGGACGCGCGGCCACGGGACCCGGGCAGGGAGGTCACCATGGCTCGCGCGTTCACCGCCCCGAGACCCGCGTCGTACGCACCGGTGCCACCGCCGATCACCCGGCGCCGCTTCGACGGGCCCCTGCCGCCGGGGCCTGGGATGGGGGTGCCCGGGGTCAGCCTGGCTCGGTTCCTGGCCGATACGCCGGGGTTCCTCCTGCGGCTGCAGCGCCGTTACGGCGACGCGGTGTCCTTCAGCCTCAACGGCCAGCTGTTCCTGGGCCTGTTCGCCCCGGAGATGGTCGAGGGGGTGCTGGTGCGCTCCTCGCGGTCCTTCGTCAAGGGCGTCGGCTTCGAGCGCATGCGCAAGGTGCTCGGGGAGGGGCTGCTGACCAACGAGCAGCCGATCCACCTGCGGCACCGCCGGATGATGCAGGCGCCCTTCCACCGGGAGCGGCTCGACGGCTACGCCGCGACCATGGCGGCCTCGACCGCGACGGAGCTGGCGACCTGGCAGCACGGCGCCACCGTGCCCGTCGGACCACGGATGATGGCCCTGACCCTCGACATCGTGGCACGCACCCTGTTCGGCACCGACGCCCGCGAGCACGCCGATCGCATCGCCCACTCGATGGAGATCGCGATCGACCGGATCGAGCGCACGATGCTGCCAGGTCTCGACCGGCTGGATCGGGTGCCACTGCCGTGGTTCCAGGCCTTCCCGCGGGCAGCCGACGACCTCGCCGAGGTCGCGGAGCAGCTGATCGCCGAACGTCGGGTCGCAGCCGGGCACGGCAGCCCGGGACCGGGGGAGGCGGTGCCCGCCCCGGAGACCGCAGCCTTCGACCCCCGACGGGACGACCTGCTGGCCCTGCTGCTGGCGATGCGTGACGACGACGGTGGCGGGCTCGACGACGACGAGGTCCGCGACGAGGTGCTCACCCTGATCCTCAGCGGCCACGAGACGACGGCCAACGTGCTGACCTGGGCCCAGGCCTACCTCGCCACCGCACCCGAGGTCCGCCAGGCGCTGGAGGCGGAGGCCGACGAGCAGGCCTGGCTCACCGAGGGGCGCGCACCGAGCGTCGAGGAGGTCATGTCCGCGGAGGTCGCGGGGCTGGTGCTGGCCGAGTCGCTGCGGCTCGCCCCACCGGTGTGGGTCGCCCCGCGGCGTGCCCTCGAGGACGTCGAGGTGGCCGGGGTCGCCGTCCCGGCCGGGGCGCACGTGCTGGTCAGCCAGTACGTCACCCACCGGGACCCGCGCTGGTTCCCCGACCCGGAACGCTTCGACCCGTGGCGGTGGCGCGAGCGCCCGGAGCGTGACCTCCCGCGGGGGGCCTACACGCCCTTCGGGGGCGGCAACCGCCGCTGCCTCGGCGAGCACTTCGCCCTGCTCGAGTCGCGCATCATCCTGCTGGCGATCGCCCGGCAGCTGCGGCTCGAGCCCTCCGACCCGCGCCACCCCGTCCCACCCGCCCAGCCACGGGCGACCTACCGGCCGCGGGGCCGGGTGCCGATGCGGGTGACGCGGCGCGCAGGCTGACCAGCACCACCCGCGAGGTGGCCCCCGTCGTCCGGACGGGCCGTCGCTGCTCGGACTAGCGTGCTGCTGAGCCGTTCAGCCACGGAGACCCCGGGGGGGTGACGATGTCGTTCCAGTCCATGTATCGGGAGCGCAAGCGCGAAGCGTCGGAGGCGATCTGGCTGGTGCAGGACGGGGACACGATCGTCGTCCCGATCGCTGCGGGCGAGCCACCGGCGCTGCTCCGTGCCCTGTCGGAGCACCGGCGGGAGTTCCGGGACGTGACGGTGTTCCAGATGCTGCCGCTCCACCAGCCCGACTACTTCGACCCGGAGACCACCGAGCACGTGCGCCACAGCTCGCCGTTCGTCGGGGGCCCCAGCCGTGCCGGCGTCCACGAGGGTTGGATCGACGTCGTCCCCTCGCACTTCTCCGAGGTACCACGACTGATCCGCCGGGGCCTGGTGCCCACGGATGTGGTGTTCGCCCACGCCTCCCCGATGAACGAGGACGGGATGCTGGCGATCGGGCTGTCCCCCGACTACACGATGGCGGCGATCGAGAAGGCCCAAAGGGTGGTGCTGGAGGTCAACCCCCAGGTGCCCTTCGCCCACGGCCCCTGCCGCGTGCACATCTCCCAGGTCACCGCGGTGGTGGAGAACGACGAGCCGCTGATCGAGATCCCTCCGACGACGATCGGTGACGTGGAACGCGCGATCGCCGGGTACATCGGCGAACTGGTCCCGGACGGCGCGACCCTGCAGATCGGGATCGGGGCGATCCCCGACGCGGTCGTGCAGCAGCTGGCGTCGAAGCGCGACCTCGGCATCCACACCGAGATGTTCGGCGACGGCATCCTCACGCTGCTCGAGGCGGGGGTCGCCACCAACCGCCGCAAGAACCGCCATCCCGGGGTGACGATCGCCACCTTCGCGCTGGGCTCGCACCGGCTGTACGACTACCTCGACGACAATCCGACGGTGCAGATGCACCCGGTCGACGTCACCAACGACCCCGTGCTGGCCGGCCAGAACGACCGCCTCCACTCGATCAACGGCTCGCTCCAGGTCGACCTGATCGGGCAGTGCGGTTCGGAGACCCTGGCGCACAAGCCCTACTCGGGCACCGGCGGCCAGTTCGACTTCATCCGGGCGGCGAACCGTTCCGAGGGCGGCCGCTCCTTCATCGTGCTGCCCTCGACCGCCAGGGGCGGCACGATCTCCCGCATCGCGCCGACCCTGGCCCCCGGGACCCACGTGACCACGAGCAAGAACGACGTGGACCACGTCGTCACCGAGTACGGGGTGGCACAGCTGCGTGGGAGGACCCTGCGGGAGCGGGCCCGGGCGCTGATCGCGATCGCCCACCCCGACTTCCGTGCCGAGCTGAGCGAGGCAGCCGAGCAGCTCGGGCTGGTGTGACCACCGGCTCGTCCGCGGCGTCGCCCGCGACGACGCGCGCCCTCACCCGCTGCCGACGGTGACGCGCTCGGTCGTCAGGCGGCGCATCCGCTGCAGCGCCCGGGCGTAGAAGCGCAGCTGGGTCGGCCGGCCGAACACCGCGAACCCGGCCCGGACCACCGGGTTGGCGATGTCCCCGGGCTGGGAGTAGGCGGCCATACGGAACGACACCCGCCCCGAGCCGATGTCCTTGACCACCTCGTAGTCCATCTGCCCGCGCTCGAGGTGGCCCTGGAGGGTCCGGTAGTGCCAGGCGAAGCGGTGCACCACCGCGCCGCCCTCCACATCCGGTCCGTCAACGACCCCACCGACGCGCACCCCCATGGGGAAGCGCAGCCCCGCGAAGCGACCCACCAGCAGCATGTCCCTGCCCTCGAGCGGCGCGGCGGCGTCGTAGACGGCCCGCACGAGGGCGGGGTCCGCGACCTCGTAGGTCCACAGCAGCTGTCGGGCGACGGCGAAGGCCCCACCCGCCACCGGCGGCCCCGGCGGTTCCGAGGGCAACTCGAGCCGGTGCCGGTCCGCCCGCCAGGACGGGTCTGCAGCGGCCTGCTCCCAGCTCATGGGGGTGAAGTTGACCTCGAGCCGGGCCAGCCGCTCGAAGCGCGCGCGGGCCGAGCCCGGCACCGGAGCCGTGCTGACCAGACGCCCGGCGCCGCTCACGACCCGGGGTCGTAGCGACGGGTCGTACAGGCCGGGTTGCTCATCCGGACCCCCCCGCTGACCGCCGCCACCCGGCGACAGAACTGGGACCACATGTGCTGCTGGAGCTCCCGCCCGATCGGCAGCCGCTCGTAGAGCAGGTGGAACAGCGGATCACCGCTGCGCGCCCAGGACTCGATCCGGAACTCGAGGAAACCGCGAGCATCGGTGCTGGTGCGGAACTCGATCTCACCGGCCTCCATGTGCCCCTGCATGGTCGCGAACCGGAAGGAGGTCGGCGTGCGCTCCACCACCCGCACCGGACCGTTCCACGGCCCCGGCAACCGCACGATCAGCTCGTCGCCCACCCCGAGGTCGCGCGCCGGGTGGCCGTCGAGCGTCTCGAACCGTGCCATCTCGGTGGGCGTGACCCGGTTCGGCTCCTCGAGGATGTAGCTGATGAGCTCCTCGCCGGTCAGCGTCTCGTCGGTGACCGCGATCCAGTAGGTGCGGTGGAACAGCGGTCCCAGGCCCTCACGGGCTCGCTGCAGGGTCACCGGGTCGCCGGGCAGGTCGCGGTCCAGGTCAGGCGGTCGCCCCTCATCCGCGCGACGATCCCGGCGGTACAGGGGGATCCGTTGCAGGCTGTAGCGCATCGCCGTGCTGGCCATGTCGGAGCCCCAGTGGGCCAGACGCCGTAAGGTGCCGGCACCGGCGGTCGAGCGGTGCAGCAGGCTCACCATCGTGGACGTCATCCGGTCGGCAGCGAGGAAGGGGCGGGGCAGGATGGACCGTACTACCGCAGCGACCATCGCCCACGACGTCGGACTCGCGGCGTGGTTCGGGGGGGCGTGGATGGGCGCCGTCGGCCTCAACGGTGCCACCATCGAGGTGGATGACCACACCCAGCGCACCCGGGTCGCCAACGCCGGCTGGTTCCGGTGGGCCCCGATCGCCGGCACCAGCCTGGTCGCCCACGTCGTCGCGGCCTACGTGCTGGGACGCCTCACCCCCGCGCCGCGGGGCGCCAGCACGGTGGCGCCGCCCCGCGGGACCGGGCTGCGGCACCTGCGCACGGCGCTGACGGTCGCGGCGGTGCTGTCGACGGTCGAGACGGGGGTGTCGGGCCAGCGGGTCGTGCGCGGCGGCGACGTCCCGGTGGCGACGGCCGTGGTCCCGATCGCGGCGACGCCCCCCTCCGTCGCGGCAGCGCAGCGGCGGCTGCGGGTCGCTCAGTGGTTGGTACCGGGCTTCACCGGCGCGCTGCTGGTGGTCGAGGTGTTGCAGCGGCGCTGGAGCCGTTGAGCGCCGCATCGATCGCCGCGACCTCGGCGAAGCTGGTCGCGCGCAGCTCCTCGCGCATCGCCTCCTGGGCGCGGACCCACGGGTCGTGGATCGCGCACGCCTCCTCCCACCGGCACGGCCCGCCCCTGAGGATGCACTCGCTCGAGACGAGCGGTCCGTCCGCCACCTCGATGACCTCCAGCAGCGACACCTCGCCCGGGTCGCGGGCCAGCTCGTACCCGCCGCGACGACCGGCCCTGGACGCGACGATGCCCTCCCGCACCAGCTCGGCGAGCAGCTGGGGCAGGTAGGTGACGGGCACCTCCATCTCCTCGGCGATGTCGGCGGTCTTGCGCCGCCCCCGACCGTGGTGCCGAGCGAGGTCGAGCACGGCACGCACCGTGTAGTCCGCCCGCTTGCCGAGCTTCATGTCCATGGCCCCACCCGTTCCATCTCCCGTGGCCGCCGGCGCTCCTGCTCGACCGCGAACGGTGCACCACAGGCTAATCGTTCACCGGGCACCGAGCAGGGCCGAGGGTCACCGCAGCGAGCGGCCGGCGGTCAACGGCCGGCGGTCGGCGGTCGGCGGTCGGCGAAGCTGCGCCGGCCACGCGGCGCCGAGTGGCCGGGGGACGACACCGATCGGGCCCTGCAGCCCTGGTGTCGGTCCCGGCTCGGGTCGTAGCGTGGGACTCGTCGCGCACCACGTGGCCTCGACCCAGGGAGTACCCGATGGAGACCGACCTGCACACCCGGATGGCGACCGGCCGGGGGTTCCTCGCGGCGCTGGATCAGAGCGGCGGCTCGACCCCGAAGGCGCTGGCGAACTACGGCATCGATCCGGGGAGCTACGACGGCGAGGAGGCGATGTTCGACCTCGTCCACGAGATGCGCAGCCGCATCATGACCAACCCGGTCTTCACCGGTGACCGCGTCCTCGGGGCGATCCTGTTCGAGGGCACGATGGATCGCGAGGTGGACGGGGAGCCGACCCCGAGCTACCTGTGGCAGCACAAGGGCGTCATGTCCTTCGTGAAGGTCGACAAGGGGCTCGAGGACAGCGCCGACGGCGTCCGCCTGATGCGACCCATGCCGCAGCTCGACGCCCTGCTCGCGCGCGCCCGGGACCTCGAGGTGGTCGGCACCAAGATGCGCTCGGTCATCGAGCTGGCCGATCGCGGCGGGATCGAGCGGAACGTGGCCCAACAGTTCGAGGTCGGGCAGCGGATCCTGCAGGCTGGCCTGGTCCCGATCCTCGAGCCAGAGGTGGACATCACGAGCCCCCAGAAGGCCGAGGCGGAGGAGCTGCTGCTCGCGGCGATCGTGGAGCACCTCGACGGGTTGGACGACGGCCAGCGGATCATGCTGAAGCTGTCGATCCCCACGGTCGACGGCTTCTACTCCGACCTGATCGCGGACCCGCGGGTGCTCCGCGTCGTGGCCCTGTCGGGCGGCTACGACCGCGAGGAGGCGAACGAGCGGCTGGCCCGCAACCCGGGGCTGATCGCGAGCTTCTCCCGGGCGCTGGTCCAGGACCTGCGTGTCTGGCAGGACGAGGACACCTTCACCGAGGAACTCGACGCCGCGATCGAGAGCATCTACGAGGCGTCGGTGACCTGACACCGAGGTGACCCGGCGGGCCGAGGTGACCCGACGGGCCGACGTCCCCCCGTACCCGTCGGCCCGCCGGCCCGGCCGGCCGCGAGGGCGTGGACCGGTGGCTGCGATGGGCGGCACCTCGTCGTCCGTCCCACACCACGAGCCAACCGCGCCTGGGGTGGGAACGCGAGGCACGGCACCAACCTCGCACAACCTCGTACACCGGCACGACGGGTCGTCCACAGGGCCGGCGACCTCGCACGACCTCGTACGACCTCGTACGGCGTCGGCCGTCGTGCGGCGGGCCAGTAGCCTGGGCGGCCATGAGCGTGTCGACGGAGACGGGTGGGGCGCGGGAGCTGGATGACCAGCTCACCGGCGTCACGACCCGCGCGGAGTTCGGTGCGATCCTGACCGAGGTGCGGCAGCGATCGGGGCGGAGCCTGCGTGATCTCGCGGCGACGATCGGTTCGAGCCCGTCGACGCTCAGCGGGTGGTGTCGTGCGGAGAACCTCCCCTTCCCCTCCCAGTTCGACACCTTCCGCGCCATGCTCCGTGAGCTCGGCCTCGACGACGTCGAGCCCTGGATCGATGTCCTCATCGAGCTGCGCACCGCCGGCGGCCGGGACCCCGATGCTCCGCCGCCCTACCTGGGCCTGGAGGCCTTCGGCCACGACGACGCCGACCGGTTCTTCGGCCGCGAGGCGCTGCGTGACCGGGCGCTGGTCCGGCTGCGCTCGATGCTCGCCGACCCGGACCGCGCCGGCCTGCTCCTGCTGCTCGGGGCATCGGGGTCGGGCAAGTCGTCCCTGCTCCGGGCGGGCATCGGTCGGCTCCTGCACGAGCAGGGTCACCCGGTGGCGACCCTCACGCCGGGCGAGAGACCCGTGGCCGGGCTGGAACGTGCCCGCACCACGCTGCGAGCGCATCCTGGTGCGCAGCCCCCGGTGCTGCTGGTCGACCAGGCGGAGGAGCTGTTCACCGCCAGCTCGGACCCGGCGCAGACCGACCGCTTCCTGGCCGAACTCGACCGCCTCACCGAGCCAGGCGCTGACGGCCAGGTCGCCGCGGTGCTCGCGCTCCGCATCGACTTCTACGCCGACCTCGCCGCCACCGGCCGGTTGACCGGCACGCTGGAGGACGCGCAGCTGCTGGTCGGTCCCATGACCGAGGCAGAGCTGACCCGGGCGATCGTGGAGCCCGCCCGCCGTGCCGGCATCACGCTGGAGGACGAACTGGTCGCCCTCCTCCTGCGTGACTTCGTGCCCACCAGCTCGATGGTCCGCGAGCACGACGTGGGGGCGCTGCCGCTGCTCTCCCACGCCTTGCTCGAGACCTACCGGCGGGGCAACCGGCGCCGGATGACCGTGGCGGACTACGAGGCGGCCGGCGGGGTCAGGGGAGCCGTCGAGCGCTCGGCAGAGGAGGTGTTCCGTGCCTGCACGCCGGCGCAGCAGGCGTTGCTGCGCCAGGTCCTGGTCAGGCTCGTCCACGTGGAGAACGGCACCCTCGCCACCCGGCGGGTGGCCACCTACGACGAGCTCCAGGGGCTCCTTGCCGCGGATGACGACGCCGACATCACCGACCTGCTCGAACCCTTCATCAGCGCCCGGCTGCTGACCGCCGACGCCACCACGGTGGAGATCTCCCACGAGGCCCTGCTCGCCGCCTGGCCGCGCTTGCAGCGCTGGATCGAGGAGGGTCGGGACGCGATCCGCCTCCACCGTCGCATCGCCGAGGCCACGCAGCTGTGGGTGGCAGCCGACCGGGACCGCTCGGCCCTCGCCCGCGGTGCGTTGCTCGAGGCGATGCGCTCGGCGATCGATCCGTCGGCATCCTGGATCCAGTTGACCGCCGACGAGCAGGGGTTCCTCACCGCCAGCGTCGCCCAGGCGGAGGCCGTCGCCGAGGAGTCCCGGCGGCGCACCCGCCGGCTCCGTGGCCTGGTCGCGGTGACCACCGCCTTCGCCGTGCTGGCCGGCGTGCTGGCCGTGATCGCGGCCGATGCCCGCTCCGACGCGCTGCTCGCCCGGGACGAGGCGCTGTCACGGCAGCTGTCACTGACCGCCGAACGGCTCGCGGAGACCGACCCCTCCCTGGGCGCGGAGCTGACCGTGGCCGGCTTCGCGATCGCACCGACCACCGAAGCGCGGTCGTCGCTGCTGGACGCGGCGGTCGCACCCCGCGCGACCCGCGTCCTCGGCGGAGCTGGCTCGACCGCGCTGGCCGCGAGCCCCGATGGGACGCTGCTGGCGGTGGGCAACTCCGCCGACGCCGAGGTGCAGCTGCTGACCCGAGCCGCGGCCACCGACAGGCCCAGCCGCGCCGCCACGATCGCTCTCGACGATCCGACGTTGGAGATCTACGCGGTGGCGCTCACCTCGGACGCTGCGGTGCTTGCCATCGGTGACACCGCGGCCCGGATCTCGCTGTGGGACGTGAGCGATCCCGACGCCCCGGCCCCGCTGGCCACCGGGCTGCGCGGCCCCGAGGGGCCGATCCAGGGGCTGTCGTTCAGCCCGGACCGTTCCGAGCTGTCGGCCGTCGGGCTCGGCGACGGCGCGTTCCGGTGGGACGTCACCGATCCCGCCGACCCGAGCCCACTCGCGCTGCTGCCCAGCGACGAGATCACCTGGTCCGTGGCCCACAGCCCCGACGGCCAGCGGGTCGCGGTCGGCGATGATGCGGGTCGGGTGGTGCTGTGGGACGTCAGCGACCCGGCCACCCCGGTCGAGATGGTCACGGTGTCACCCACCGACCGTTCGATCCTGAGCGTGGGCTTCTCACCCGACGGTCAGCTGCTGGCCGCCGGCTCCCGGGCGGGGACGCTGCACGCCTGGCAGCTCGACGGACCCGAGGCGCCGAGCGTCGTCGACATCCCCGAGGCCACCTTCGACAGCTGGATCAACGCCCTGGCCTTCTCACCCGACGGCGAGCACCTCGCGGTCGGCAGCTCCGACGGCCAGCTGCTGCTGTGGGCGACCGACGGCTGGCAGCGGCTGGGCTCCCTGCGCCACCCGGCTGCGGTGACCAGCGTCACCTTCACCGCCTCGCCCGACACCCTGATGACCGCCGCGACCGACGGCAGCGCCCGCCTGTGGGACCTGGCCGCGACGGTGCCGATGACGCTGCAGGGCAGGATCTGGTCCCTGGGCTTCACGGCGGATGGATCCCGGCTGGCCGCGTTCTCGGGCGCCGAGACCGGCCAGTGGGACGTCACCGGCAGCCATGCCCGCCGGCTCGCCGCACCGCTCGGCGAGCCGGAGGACGGCCCAGCCTTCAGCGGTGCCGGTGCGGTGTCGCCCGACGGGTCGCTGCTGGCCCACGGGAGCCTGACCGGTGAGGTGCTGCTCTACGACGTCGGCGACCCGGCCGCACCGCAGCTGCTCGCGCCGCCGCTCGGGGGCAGCGACGCGCTGGTCGAGGCGGTCACCTTCAGCCCCGATGGCCGGCTGCTGCTGGCCGGCGGTGTCGACACCGCGATCCGCATCTGGCAGCTCGACGACCCGTCGGCACCCGAGCTGCTGGCCGTCGTGGACACCCCGACCGAGATCGTCCTCAACCTCGCCGTCGCACCCGACGGGGGGCTGCTCGCCGCCCCGAGCGCGGACAACCACGTCTACCTCGTCGATCTGACCGACCCGTCAGCGCCCGCGGATCTCGGCCGGCTCGGCGGGTTCGCCAGCGAGGCGTACGCCGCCGCGTTCTCCCCCGACGGTCGGCTGCTGGCGACCGCCGGGTCCGACGCCGAGGTGCTGCTGTTCGACGTCAGCGACCCGACCGACCCGCAGCCGGTGGGTGGGCCCGTGCAGGGGCCGTCGGGACGGATCTACGACCTGAGCTTCGACGCCACCGGCACCCGCCTGGCCGGCGCCGTGGTCGACGGGCGGACCTGGCTGTGGGACGTCGAGGAGGCGGCGGCGCCCGAGGTCCTCGCGGTGCTCGGCACCGGTACCAGCCCGATGTACGCGGTCGCCTTCCACCCCGACGGGGACCGGCTCGCGGCGAGCGGCGCCTCCGGGGAGGTCACGTGGTGGTCGCTGGACGAGGCCGGGGCGATGGAGGTGATCTGCCGCGACGTCGGTGACGCGATCACCGAGCGCGAGTGGCAGGTCCACCTGCGGGAACGTCCCTACGCACCGCCCTGCGGGTGAGGAGCACGGCGCGCCCCCTGGGATGGGTCCTCGGCCGCGGCCGTGCCTGAGGGCGACTCGCCGAAGATCCGGCGGTAGAGGTCCTGGCCGTAGCTGGTGGGCAGGGGCGCGCCGGGCTCGATGCGGAAGGTGCGTTCGCCGTCCTCCTCCCGTTGGGCCCGGAGGAACACCCCGCGGGCGGACTCGGTGCGGTACAGGCTCTCGGCCAGGTCGTAGAGGTGGGTGACCACCACCACCCGGATCCCGAGGTCCAGGTGGGCGCGGAACACCTGCCGGGCGAGCTCCGAGCCCTCACGCTCGTTGGTCGCGGCGAAGGACTCGTTGGCCAGCAGCAGGTCACCGGGCCGGATGCGGTCGACGATCGTGCGCATGCGGTCGAGCTCCTCCTCGAGCTTGCCGCGCCGCAGCTGCTCGTCCTCCTCACGACCGAAGTGGGTGTAGATCTGCCCACCGACGGATCCGACGAACGTGGCCGCCGGCACGAACAGCCCGGCCTGCAGGAGCAGCTGGGCGGTCCCGATGCTGCGGAGCAGGGTGGACTTGCCACCCTGGTTGGCGCCGGTGATCAGGACCAGCAGGGCATCGTCGGCGTCGAGATCGTTGCCGACCACCTGCTCAGCGAGCTGCAGCGACAGGGCCGGGTCGTACAGACCCCGCGCGGTGAGCTTCGGGGTCGGCGCCGACACCACCTCGGGGAGGCAGGTCGGCTCCCCCTTGGCGGTCAGGGCCGCGTGGAGCCGGGCCACCCCGGTCAGCACCGCTAGCTCGTCGCGGAGCTGCCGCAGGAACACCTCGATGTCGTCGCTGGCCTGGCTCAGGACGACGGCGACCTCGGCGAGCGCCTGATCACGGAGGCGCCCGAGGGACTCGATGCCCTCGTCGTCACGATCGGCGAGCTCGAAGCTGGCACCCGAGCGATCCAGCGACCGTGACAACCACCCCTGGGGGCGGGGCCGCTTGAGCTCGAAGCCGGTGCCCACGGCGCCGCGACCGAGCCGGGCCGCGAACAGCACTCCCCGTGGGAAGGTCAGCTCCTCGAGCTGGGCCTCGACCTCGCGCAGGTAGGGCTCGTCGAGCTGGGTCGCGAACAGCTCGAACAGCCTGGTCACGCCCTCGGAGCGCAGATCGGACCGGACCGGGGCGGAGTCCTGCCGCAACCGCCGCAGCACGTCGGTGGACACCTGCAACCGTTCCACGGCGCGCCGGACGAGTGCGTCGGGGGCGTCGCGGAACAGCCCCGAGTAGGAGCGCTTGGCGAGCTCGAGCCCGGCGACGATGACCTCGTACAGCCCGGCGAACACCTCGGGAGCGCGGAGGACATCGGCGACCACGGCCTGTCGGTAGCGGACCGCCCGGGCGTCCTCCAGCCCCGCGAGCAGGACGGTCCGGCAGGCGGTCCGGACCCGCTCATCGCCCTCGGCCATGCGGTCGAGCAGGACCTCCAGCCCGAGATCGTCGCTGACCGTCCCCGCGTGCTGCGGCAGCACCACCTCGAGGTCGAGATCGCGGTCGGGATGCAGCAGGTGGACGTTCACGACGTCGACCGCTGTCGGATCGCCTCGTCGGTCAGTCCGTAGCGTTCCGCCAGCGCGACCGCGTGGGCGAGCCCGTCAGGCGGCCGTCGGACCACCCGGAAGGTGCGCACGGTCGGGTCGTCGGGGGCGACGGTGGCGACCATGCTGACGGTGGCCGGTCCCACCGCGGTGAGCTCGTCGACGAAGGTGACGAACACGGCCCTGGCACCCAGCGCCGCGATGCGCTGCAGCACCGCGCTGCCGAGCTCGCGGGCGTCCTGGAGGGTGGTGGAGCTGAAGGTCTCGTTGAGCACCGCCACCGTGCCGGGGGTCGCCTCCTCGAGCAGGGCGTGGACCCGGACCAGCTCGTCCTGCAGCTTGCCCCGCAGCGTGGTGATCCGCTCCTGGCGCTCGAAGTGGGTCAGCACCCGGTCGTGCAACCCGACGCGGGCACGGCGCGCCGGGACGGGCAGTCCGAGGCTGGCGAGGTGGTGGAGCTGCCCGAAGGCCCGGGCGAAGGTGGTCTTGCCGCCCTGGTTCGCGCCGGTCACCACCAGCACACGCTCGGGCGGATCGAGGTGCCAGTCGTTGGGCACCACCGGGTTGCCGTCGGCGAGCTGCTTGAGAGCGACCGCGAGGTCGTAGCTGTCCTCGGCGCCACAGGGCGCATCCTGGTCGACGAGCTCCGGCAGGCACAACGGCAGGCCGGCGGCCCTGATCCGCTGCAGGCGCTCGTGGTAGGCGAGGTAGAAGGGGACCTCCCGCGCCAGCGCGGCGACGGTGGGGTCGAGCAGGGGCTGATGGTGCTGGTGCAGCTCGGTCAGCGCGGCGAAGGCCTCGGGATGCTGGCCGGCGACCAGCTCGAGGATGCGTGCGGCCACGTGGTCCACCCCGGGCTCGACCGGGGGACGGTCGACCGGGCGGGGTGGCCCGGTCCGGAACCGGGCGAAGGTGGCCGCCACCTCGGCGGTCAGATCGGCTTCCCCGTGGTCCCGGTCCACGGTCACCCGGTCGGTCTGCACGCGGACGGTGTAGACCACGCCCTCCATGGCCTCCTGGGCCGCCCCCGTCGCGGTCGCCAGGTCTCGGAACCGGTCACCGGTGACGATCGATCGGAGCGCCGACCGACACCCGCGCAGACCCGGCGACTCGAGCGTCAGGGCCTCTAACTCCTCCAGCAGCTCGGTAGTGGCGTGGAGGTAGCGCTGCGCGGCGGCCAGGAACCAGGCGGCCGCGACGTAGGGGTAGGTGACCCGCTGGACAGCCTCCTCCCGCTGACGGACCCGCTGGAGGCGGCGGGCGAAGGTCGCCAGCGGGGCCGCGACCTCCTCGCGCTCGAGCTCCGTGGCGATCTGCTGCCGGTAGGCGACCACCTCGACGTCGGTGCACGGCGTGGCGTACCACGGCCGCAGCCACGGGGCGTCGCGGGACAGGGCGTCGAACAGGGGGGCCAGCTGGAGATCGTGGGCCGCCTCGTCGCTCAGCGGCTGGCCCTGGGCTCCGGCACCGTCCCGGACGCAGGGCCAGAGCAGCGACGCGACCGCCTCACTGGGCTCCTCGGTGGTTGCCGGCATCGCTCCCGCCCGTACCCGTCGACCCCACACCCGACCCGCGACGGTGGTCGTCTCCCGCCACGCTACCTCGCCGCGCGGCGCTCAGGAGGTCAGGCGGCCGGCGTGGGGCGGGGTGTCACCCGCTCAGTGGCACCACCTGAAGCTGACGCGCCGCCATCCCGCGGGTCGCGCCCTCGCGATGGTGGCGTCGGCACAGCACCTCGTAGGCCACCTCGCCGGCATCGATGTCCCCGACGACGACCTGTTCGCCTTCGCGCTGGATCCGTCCATCGACCGTGCGGGCGTTGAGGTTGCCCCGCTCACCGCACCAGCAGCGAGCCTCGACCTGGAGCTCCTCGCGACGGTCCGCCAGCTCCAACAGCCGCTGGGAGCCCGGGAACAAGGTGGTCGTGAAGTCGGTGAGCAGCCCGAAGGCCTGCACGTCGACCTCCAGTTCGTCGACGACCTGGGCGAGCTGCTCGACCTGTGACCGCGCGTAGAACTGGGCCTCGTCGCAGATCAGCACGTCCAGCGGGTTGCCCTCGGCGATCAACGTCCCGACGTGGAGCCGGAGGTCGAGCTCGTCGGTCACAACGGTCGCCGGCTGTGCCAGACCGATCCGGGAGCTGATGGTGCCCCCCTGACGATCGTGCTTGGTCAGCAGGAGGCAGCGCTTGCCCGCCTGGACCGCGTTGTGGTGGATCTGCAGCGCGAGGGTGGACTTCCCGCAGTTCATCGTGCCGTAGAAGAAGGTCAGCTCGGCCACGCCATCGGCTCCGGGTCGGTGGTCGGGTGCTCGCCTGGGAGCGACCGTGGTTGTAGCGCACCCGCACGGGCCGGGTGCAGCGCCCCCGAACGTGGACGAACCCGGACCACATGGTCCGGGTCCGACGGCTCTGTGCGACGCGCGACGCGCCGCGTGAGCGTAGGTGAACTCAGGCGGGCGTGACGTCGGAGGCCTGCGGCCCCTTCTGCCCCTGGGTGACCTCGAAGGTGACGGCCTGGCCGTCCTCGAGGGTCTTGTACCCCTGAACGTTGATGGCGGAGAAGTGGAC
>SLQK01000297.1 GCA_007131525.1 Nitriliruptoraceae bacterium
CGGGCGCCGGGGACGTGGCACAGCGTACGGGCCTCGGATCGGCCCGGGACACGACGGCGCGCCGGGCGCCACGGCCACCCCCCGTCGGGCCGTGGTGCTCGAGGCGTCGGTCGTAGCCTGCCCGACCGTGCCCGCCGACGGAACCGTGAGACCACCGCTCTTCCCATGGTGGTAGTAGCACCACCATCGCCGGGACCGCCGTGAGCGGGAGGTCAGTAGCCTGCCTCCTGTGGTGGCCCCGTCATGCGACCAGGGGGTGGGTGTGGGAGAGGACCGTCTGACCCTCATGATCGCCGAGGATGACTACCTGGTCCGGGAGGGCGCCCGGGCCGCGGTCGCCGCCGATCCCCGGATCGAGGTGATCGGGGCGGCCAGCGACGCTCCCGAGCTCCTCCGGCTGCTGGAGGACGAGGTCCCCGACGTCGTCCTGCTGGACATCCGCATGCCGCCGACGTTCACCACCGAGGGCATCGACCTGGCCAACCACGTCCGGAGCCACCACCCGGGGGTGGGCGTGGTCGTGCTGTCCCAGCACGACGACCCCGAGTACGCGCTGGAGCTGCTCAAGGACGGGTCGGCCGGCGTCGCCTACCTCCTCAAGGAGCGCCTCGGGGACGCGGACCGGCTCCTGCAGGCGATCGACGAGGTCCGCGACGGCGGCTCGATGCTCGATCCACGGATCGTGGAGGCCCTGCTGGAGGCCCAGCGCCGTCGCGCCGCGTCACGGCTGGCCGGGCTGACCCCCCGCGAGCTGGAGGTGCTGGCGCTGATGGCCTCAGGACGGGGCAACGCCGCGATCGCCCGGGAACTCACCATCACCGACCGCTCGGTCGAGAAGCACACCAACGCGATCTTCCGGAAGCTCGGGCTGGCCGAGGAGATCGACCTCAACCGTCGGGTCGCCGCGGTCCTGTTCTACCTGCAGCGCTCCCACGACTGACCCGGCCGGGCGGCGGAGTGGGAGGGCCGCGTCCACCCGGGTCCCCTCCCCCGGCGCCGAGGTGAGATCCAGCACGCCGCCGAGCGCCTGGACACGATCCCGCATGTGCGTCAACCCTCCTCGGTGCCCAGGGCCATGGGGGTCGAAGCCGACGCCGTCGTCATGGACGTGGACGTAGAGGTGGTCGTCGTCGACGCTGATCTCGACGTGCAGCCGCGAGGCTTCGGCGTGCTTGACGATGTTGGCGAGCGCCTCCGAGATCAGGAAGTAGGCGTTGATCTCCACCTCGGCGTCGACCCGCGGGAGGGGGTCGGGGGTGAACGAGAGGTCGACCGGCAGCTCGAGCTTGGCGGTCAGGCTGAACAGAGCGGGTCCGAGACCCCGATCGCTCAGGATGGCCGGGAACAGCTGCTGCCCCGTGGTCCGCAGCTGGTCGAGGAGGTGGTCGATCGACTCGGCCAGGCCGGCGGTCACCGCCGCGACCCGTTCCGGATCCTGTTCGAGCTCACGACGGGCCGCACCCACCTGCATCCGGAGGACCACCAGCTGCTGCTGGATCCCGTCGTGCAGGTCCTGGGCGATCCGCCGCCGCTCGGCGTCCTGGACCCCGACCATCCGCCGGGCCGCGTCCTGCAGCGCCTCGGCCTGGCGCCGGATGACGAGCAGCTGGGCCCGGAGCCCCCGCCGCATCCGCTCCAGCGCCTCCGCCAGTCGGCCGACCTCATCGCTGCGTTCGATCTCGAAGGACCGGTCCAGGTCACCGGCGGCGATGGCCGTCGCGGTCGCGGTCAGGCCGACCAGGGGCCGGGTGAGGACCCTGGCCAGCGCGAAGGCCAACCCGCCACCGACCACCAGCAGCAGCACGAGCATCAGCGCCCGGGTCCGCGCCAGCGCACCGTCGAGGGCCGCCAGCGGGGCGTTCGAGATCAGGCCCACCGTCGCCGGGGTATCCCATGCCCGCTCGGCGCCCAGCGCGGCGTAGCGGATGAGCCGGCCATCCTCGAGCTGCTGGGTCTCCCGCACCAGGTCCCACTGACCCGCCGGCGCCGCACCGACACGGGTGTCGTCGGTGGCAGCCACCACCTCCCCCGCCACGACCAGCTCGACCTCGTTCACCCCGGTCTGCTCGAGGTAGCGACGGGCTGCCACGTTGTTCAGCGGGAACCCTGTCACCAGCAGCCGTGGTTGCGCGCCGAGCCGATCAACCGACAGGGCGTAGACCAGGCCGAACCCACCTCCTGCCAGGGGGACCACCCGCTGGCTGCTGGTGGCCCGACGGGCGACCTCCGCGGCCTCGCCGGGGGACGGTGGCGCCAACGCCCGCCGGGATGGCAGGCCGAGCGTGCCGACCCGCCCGCTGGTGACGTCGACCACACCCACCAGTTCCAGCGGTGCGTCGGAGGTCCGTACCACCGACAGGGTGCGTCGGGCCAGCTCATCGGGGTCGTCCGCGCCGTCCGGCGGCGCAGCGAACAGCTGCTGGGACACCGCCGACATCAGCTGGTTGGTCCGGACGGCGTCGCTGGCGATGCGGGCGTCGAGGACGTCACCGGCCTCGCCGACCAGGGTGATCGCCTGCTCCTCCAGCTGCTGGCGGGTCAACCGTGACTCGAGCGCCAGGGTGACCAGGCTGGCGACCACCAGGGTGGCGACGAACGCGGCGAGGACCCGGGGCAGCATGCCCGCCCCGTCGCGCGGCCACCACCGTGGCAGGCTCATCGTTCGGCGAGCCACTGCTCGGCGGCGGCCTGGACCTCAGCCATCGCCTCCGCCGGCGTCCTCCGGCCGCTGAGCGCGACGTCCAGCCCGTCGCGGAAGGCCGTGGCGACCTCGGGGAACGCGATCAGCGGCATGACCTGGGCGAACTCCAGCTGTGCGACGAAGGCGGCGAGGTCCGGTGAGGTCGCGAACAGCGGCGCGTCGTAGGCGTCGACGCGGGCCGGAAGGCGACCCTCCTGCTCGGCCAGGGCCAGTCCGACCTCCCGCTCGGTGAGGGCCAGGGCCAGAGCGAAGGCCAGCTCCGGATGTGCACCGTCGCGGGGGAGGAACAGGCTGGAGCCGCCGAGCACCGTGCGCGGCTCGGCCGGATCGCGTTGCGGCAGCGGGAGCACGGCGATGTCCTCGACCACGCCGTCGGTTCCCATCGCTCGCTGGGTCATCGGGAGGTCCCATGACCCCGAGGCATGGAGCGCTGCACGGCCGTCGGCGAAGGCGGCCACAGCGTCCAGCGCGAGATCCGTCGCCAGCGGTGACGGTGCATGGCCCGCCTCGACCAGGGTGACCAGGGTCTCGATGGCCGCGAGCGTCCGTGGATCCTCGAAGGTGAAGGTCGGGAGCCCCCGGTCGTCCAGGGCTGCGGTCCCGTCGGGCGCGGTCTCCAGCAGCTGACCCCCACCGGCGACGATCCACCCGTAGGCGGCCCAGCTGCTGGCCGTGACCGCCATGGCGTGATCGGTCGCTTCGAGCCCGGCCAGGGTCGCCGCGTGCTCCGCGAAGTCGTCGGCCAGGGCGAGATCGCTCTGCGAGACGCCAGCCGCGTCCAGCAGCTCACGGTTGGCCATCAGCACCAGCGCGTTGACGTCGAGGGGCACCCCGTAGAGCGCCGCACCCCAGCGGACCCCGAGGACGGCACCGGGCAGGTAGTCGTCCGCCGACAGCCCTTCGGCCTCCCACAGCTCGTCCACCGGCACCGCCAGGTCGGCAGCCGCGGCTGCGAAGGCGTGCCAGTGGGCGAGGTCGTAGGGTTGCTCCAGCTCCCGGGCGGCTTCGACCAGTTCGGGGATCTGGGAGAAGGGGGAGCCCTGCACCTGGACCCGCACACCGGGATGGTCCCGCTCGAAGGCATCGATCACCTCACCCACCACCGGAGCCGACGCCCAGTCGTCGGCCATGATCACCCGGAGCGTGGTCGGTTCGCCGCTGGGCGCAGCGGCAGCGCAGCCGGCCGCGGCGACGGCGACCAGCAAGGCGGCCAGCGCGATGAGCGGACGACGCATGCGCGGCAGCCTCCCGGGTCCGCGTCGTGGATGGGGTCACACGGCCCGGACGCGGATGGTATGCCAGCCCTCGGCTCCATCGGGGGCCGGCCGCCGGGGACCCACCGCCTGCAGGGTGCCCTCGCCGTCGGTGGCACGGGCGGCCAGGCGGTACTCACCGGCGGTCAGCGGGATCTCCGCGCGCCACTGGACCCAGGTCGCGTCGGAGAGCGGGGTGACCAGCTCCGCGGTCCCCGCGACCTCCCCATCGACGAGCACCTCGACGGCCTGGATGCCCCGGGTCGGGGCCCACGCGACCCCGGCGACCACCACCTGGCCGGCGGCGACCTCCTCGTTCATCGCCGGCACATCGATGCGGGCGGAGGTCTTGACCGGCCCCTCCTTGGCCCAGCCGCGCGGGATCCAGTACCCGTCCACGCCGTCCCAGGCCGTCAGCTCGATCTCGGACAGCCACTTGGTCGCGGAGACGTAGCCGAACAGGCCCGGCACCACCAGCCGTGCCGGGTACCCGTGGCGACGCGGGAGCACCTCGCCGTTCATCCCCAGCGCGACCAGGGCCTGCCGCCCGTCGAGCGCAGCCGCCAGGGGGAACCCTGCGGTGAAGCCGTCCACCGAGCGGCTGAAGACCTGTTCCGCCGCGGGCGTCGGTCCGGCCTCCTCCAGCAGCTCCGCCAGGGGCACCCCCACCCACCGGCCAGTCCCGATCAGCGATCCTCCGACCTCGTTGGACACGCAAGCGATCGTGGCGTCGACCTCGACGAGGTCCCGGGCCAGCAGCTGGTCGTAGGTCAGGCTCAGCGGTCGAGCCACCGCACCGGTGAGCCGCAGCTGCCAGTCGGCGACGTCGACGCGGGGCAGCACGATCGCGGTGTCGATGCGGAAGAACCGGTCGGTGGGCGTCAGGACCGGGCTGACCCCCTCGATGCTCGTCGCCAGGTCCTGCGCCGCCGTGACCGGCGGTGCCGGGACCGAGGCCTGCGGTGCCGGACCCGGTACGGCCGTCAGCTGATCCGCGAGCGGTCGGCTCCCCCGGGCCACCGCACCGATCGCCGTGGCGCCCACCGAGGTCGCGAGACCGAGCCGTAGGAAGGCGCGCCGGTCGACAGGCGGGTCGGTGGGGCTCGCCGGCTGGGCGGTCGGGCGCGGGGCCGTGAGACCGAGATGAGCGAGCAGTCGACCGAGCAGGAGGATCGTCACCAGGGCCGCGGCTGCCAGGGCGCCGACCACCAGCGGCACCGACGCCTCGGGGCGAGCCGCCACCGCCACGGCCGTGCCGCGCGCCACGGCGGCGACCGCACCGCGCGCGGCGGGCAGGC
>SLQK01000216.1 GCA_007131525.1 Nitriliruptoraceae bacterium
ACCCTGCTCGCCGGCCAGGAGGCGCCCGGCCGATCGATCGAGAACGTCAACCCGGGCCAGTACCTGTGACCAGCCCACGGTTCGTCGGCGTCGAGACCGAGTACGGCATCACGGTCGACGGACCGAGCCCGGTCAACCCCGTGCTGGCCTCGTCGATGGTGGTCAGCGCCTACCGCGCCGCCGGCGACGACGACGTCCGCTGGGACCACACCGACGAGTCCCCGCTACGTGATGCCCGGGGGGGCCCGGCCCCGGAGCCGAGCGAGCCGCTGATCGACGACGAGCTCGGCCTGGCGAACACGGTGCTGACCAACGGCGCCCGGTTCTACGTCGACCACGCCCACCCGGAGTACGCCACCCCCGAGTGCTCCAACGCCCGCGACCTCGTCATCTGGGACCGGGCCGGTGAGCTGATCCTCGCCGATGCGGCCCAGCGTGCCCAGGCGAACCTGCCCGCCGGCAGCCGGGTGCTGATCCACAAGAACAACACCGACGGCAAGGGCGCGGCCTACGGCACCCACGAGAACTACCTCGTCTCGCGCGGCATCCCCTTCGGTCGGCTGACCCGGCAGGTGGTGCCCTTCTTCGTCTCCCGGCTGCTGTTCGTCGGGTCGGGCCGGCTGGGCAGCGAGCTCGACCCGTCGGTGACCTTCCAGCTGTCGCAGCGGGCGGACTTCTTCGAGGTGGTGCTGGGGCTGGAGACCACCCTGAAACGCCCGCTGATGAACACCCGCGACGAACCCCACGCCGATCCTGAGCGGTACCGGCGCCTGCACGTCATCAACGGTGACGCGAACCTCTGCGAGGTGGCGACCTTCCTCAAGGTCGGGACGATGCTGCTGCTGCTGGAGGCGATCGAGGACGCGGCCCTGCCCCCGGTGCCCGAGCTCGCCGATCCCGTCGCGGCCTTCCATGCGACCTCCCACGACCTCACCGGCAGGGTCCCGCTGGCGCTGGAGGAGGGGGGCACCACCACGCCGCTGGGGTTGCAGCGCTGGTACCTCGACGCCCTCCAGCGCTACGTCAAGGAGCGTGACGCGGCCGTCGACCCCATCACCGAGGAGGTCCTCGACCGCTGGGAGGCCCTGCTGGTCACCGCGGCCGACGACCCTCGCCTGCTCGCGGGACAGGTGGACTGGGCCACCAAGCTGGAACTGCTGGAGAGCTACCGCACCCGCCACGAGCTCGACTGGACCCACGACCGGCTGAAGATGGTCGACCTGCAGTACCACGACGTGCGGCCCGACAAGGGACTGCACCGCCGCCTGGCCGCCCGCGGGCGGGTGGAGCGACTGGTCACCGACGCCGAGGTGGCCGACGCCGTCCACCGACCGCCGACCGACACCCGCGCCTGGTTCCGTGGCGAGTGCATCCGCCGCTTCCGCGGCAACATCGTCGCGGCCGGGTGGGACTCGCTGATCCTCGACGTGGGGCGGGACTCGCTCCAGCGACTACCGATGCTGGAGCCGAGCCGGGGCACGAAGGCCCAGCTCGGCCCCCTGCTGGAGGAGGTCGACTCGGCCGCGGAGCTCCTGGACCGGCTGACGAGCTAGTCCGGCACCGGGTCGCCGCACGCCGGTCGGACTCAGCCGTCAGGACGCACGATCCCCGGCGTGTCCCGACCATCCCCGTTCCAGTCACCCGCCAGGGGCAGATCCCCCCGGTCCACACGCCCGTAGACGAACGTGTGGTCCGCAGCGCCACCCGCCAACCGATCACGCAGGTGCCACGTCCCGTCCCGCACGATCCCCGGCGTATCCCGACCATCCCCGTTCCAGTCCCCGCAGATCGGCAGGTCTCCCCGGTCCACACGCCCGTAGACGAACGTGTGGTCCGCAGCGCCACCCGCCAACCGATCACGCAGGTGCCACGTCCCGTCCCGCACGATCGCCGGCGTGTCCCGACCATCCCCGTTCCAATCGCACCGGAGTACGACGTCCCCGGAGCGGCCGTAACGGAAACGGTGGTCCGCAACGCCACCGGAGGGCTCGTCCCGGAGCAGCCACAGCGGCGTGCCGGTCACCACCGGTGCCGCGGGATGGGGCCCCTCATCCGGCCGCTCCGGCTCCTCGACCTCAGGCGGCGCCGGCGGCACGACGCCGCCGCCGTCGTCCAGCAACCCGAAGCAGTACCCCTGCTCTCGGGCGCCGTCGATGATCGCGGGGAGCGCAGCGATCATCTCGGGCGCGTTGGACGAGCCGTCGTGCAACAGGATGATGGCATCGGGGTGCAGGTTGTCGAGGACGCGGGCACGGATCGTGTCGGCGTCGGCGAGGTAGTCGGTCGGGCTGTAGGTCCAGGTGACGATCGTGTAGCCGACCGATGCCGCCGCGGTGGCGACCTTGCCACCAGGACCATCCCAGTGGCCGTACGGCGGTCGCAGCAGCGGCAGCGGCTCCGCGCCCGCGTCCCGGATGGCCCGGTCGGTCCGCAGCACCTCCTCCCTGATCTCATCCTCGCTCAGCTCCTCGAGATCGCGGTGGGTGTAGCTGTGGTTCGCGATCTCGTGGCCCTCGTTGGCGGCGCGCCCGACGAGCCACGGGCGCAGATCGACGTTGCGACCGAGCACGAAGAAGGTGGCGGGGACCCCCTCCGCCGCGAGGGTGTCGAGGACCGCCGGGGTGTGCTCTCCGGGACCGTCGTCGAAGGTCAACGCGAGCACGCCGCTCGGGCAGTGGTCGACGGCATTCACACCGGGGGCCGGGAGCAGGGCCAGCAGCACGACCACGGTCAACGTGAGCGGCAGCATCGTGGGAAGGATGCGGATCGAAGGGGCGGACATGAGTCGCTGCTCTTCCAGCGGGGCCGCGGACCTTCAGGGTAGGTGGGTGGACCGCGCCGCGTGAGCCGTCCGAACGACCGGCCCGGCCGCGGCCAGCTGGACGATCGTCCCGCGCCGGCTGCGCCGCTCGCGACGAGGTCGTCCCCGGCTACGACGATCCTCCGGGTATCGTGGCATCCCCAGCAGGAGGAGGGCGCAGGATGAGCGACGGCGGGCAGGTCCGGCGGGGAGGGCGCGCCGAGGAGGCAGCCGAGGACCAGGTCGAGCACGCCACGAGCAGCGACGCCCGTGAGGTCATCGACGACGTCGACGAGCTGCTCGACGAGATCGACGACGTGCTGGAGGAGAACGCCGAGGAGTTCGTGCGGGGCTACGTCCAGAAGGGTGGGCAGTAGCCTCGCGGCCGCTCCCGGCAGGCTCCGGGCGGTGTCGCCGCTAGCGCGGGCCGAGACCGGCCGACAACGCCGGGGTGCCCGCCAGGGTCTGGTAGACGACGCAGTAGCGCTCGGTCAGCTCCAGCAGCTTGTCCAGCGTGCGCTGGTCAGCGTCAGCGTCGACCTCGAAGCGCAGGCGGATGGCACGGAAGCCCACAGGGGCCTCGCGGTCCACACCCAGGGTGCCGCGGAAGTCGAGGTCCCCCTCGGCGTGGACACGCCCCGACCGCACCGGGACCTCCATCGCGGTGGCAACGGCGCGCAGCGTGACACCGGCGCACGCCACCAGAGCTTCGAGGAGCAGGTCACCGGAGCACGCCGACAGACCATCCCCGCCCGTGGCCGGGTGCAACCCTGCCTGGATCATCGCGCGTCCGGTGTCCACCGAGCAGGTGATGCCCGCACCGTCGAGGTCACCGCTGGCCTCCAGGGTGATCTCCGCACTGCTGGGATCCTGCCGGTAGCGCTCCTTCAACGGCGCCTGTGCGGCGCGCAGATCGTCAGCATCCACGTCCTGTCTCCTTCTCGTCCACCGTCGGCGCACCGACCGCGTCCCAAGGATCGGGGGTGACGATCACGGCAACTGCCGCCTGCCCCTGCTCACCAGCGGTACCAACGTGCTCGCGGCGGCTGCAGCCCTCCGACCCATGACCTGACGTGCTGCCGTGACGGCCCTTCCCGACACCCGCGTCCGACCGGCATCGCGGCACTGTGCCACGGTGCCCAGCCGGAGCCCCTCCAGTCAGCATGACGGCGCAGGACGTGTCAACCCGTCGCACCGAGGACGCGCCGGGTGCCAGGCGCACGCGATCGAGCGAGCCGCGCGGTGGCCGGTGCACGGTGCGCCCGTCGGTTCGAAGCGGCACGAGCCGTCGTGCTGCCCAGCAGCGGGCCGGCCCCGGTCGGTGCGCTCGAGCAACCGTCGGCGGCGGGTCGGGCGGCCGGTGACGTCGGGCCGTGCGACGTCGATCACCACGGTCGGACCCGCTGGTGTCGCCGCGATCCGGGGCGGGCCGGGCCGCGCTGTGGGGTGGCTCCTCGTCCCGATATAGGGCAGGTGCCCGATGACGGACGGTGCTCCTTAGCCGCATCGTCGGCTGACCGATCACGAAGGAGCAGCGATGAGCTGGGAGAGGATGCGGCAGCACGCCACCATCGTGGTGGCCGGAGGGATGCTGGTCGCCTGCGGGGCGGCACCAGCAGCGGAGGTCCTGGGGGAGAGCGCGACGCCCGAACCACCCCCGCCGCCGTCGCAGGCCGAGGACACGGACGGGCACGACGGACAGGACGGCGTCGATCGGGACGCCGCGGACCGCGTTCCTGTTCGGCCCAGCACGGCACCGCCGGACGACGGGGACACGCCGTGGCACCTGCTGCCGGAGGACGACCGCCCGAGCATCGAGGTGTTCGAGCCGGACTGCGAGCCAACGAACGTCGACACGGTGCCGTGCTGATCCGAACCGCCACGTCGGGCGTCGCGGGTTGACCCGCAACGCCCGACGCCCATACTGGGGGGCGATGGCGTCGCCCAGGACGACGAGGTTCGTGGGTCGGACCGAGGAGCTCGGCCGACTTCGCGCGGCGCAGCGCTCGGCGGAGCAACGCAAGCCGGTCGCGGTCCTCATCCGCGGCGATGCCGGGGTCGGCAAGACCCGACTCGTGGCCGAGTTCGCCGACCACGCGCGGGGGTCGGGAGCATGGGTCCTATGGGGGACCTGCCTGGAGCTGGGCGCCACCGGGCTGCCCTACGCACCCGTCGTGGAGGCCCTCCGAGGGGCGGTCAACGAGCTCGGTCCGTCGGGGTTCCGGCGGCTGGCCGGGCCCGGATCCGGCGAACTGGAGCGCCTCCTTCCCGTCCTGGCTCAGCGCGAGCAGCACGCCCGGTCCGCGCGGGCCGAGGCGGCTGCCCCCGGTTCCCGCCTGCACCTGTTCGAGGCGATCCTCGGCTTCCTGACCCGTGCCGCGACGGACACGACCTGTGTGCTGGTGCTGGAGGACCTCCACTGGGCGGACGCCTCAACGCGGGA
>SLQK01000177.1 GCA_007131525.1 Nitriliruptoraceae bacterium
ATCGTCGCCCACCTGACCAACGTCCTGTCCGCGGTCGTCATGCCGATCGACCGGCTGGACTACTTCGACGAGGACCCGGAAGACCGGGAGTGAACCGAGCCTCGGAGGCAACCTCCGCGCCGAACCTACCAACCCCCCTCCGCGTCATCCTGGTCATCGCGCTGCTCTCGCTCTCATGGTCGGTGTCGCCCTGCTGGAGGTGGGGATCGCCGGGCTGGGCGAGGGCTGCACCCAGGGCCTCCGCGACCTGGTCGTCCATGTCCTCTCAGGGCTGTGCTCGAGCATCCTCTTCACGTTCCTGGTGCCGTCGTCGTCGATGGCGGCGGTCACCAGCGTGGGCCGACCCGGCGCCGGTGGCGGCTCGGTCGGCTTCCTCCTCACCCTGCCGCACGCCGAGCGGATCCGGCTTCTGCCGGTCAGAGCGGCGAGGTGGCTGGCTGATCTCGCCACGGAACGCCACGCGCTGGTCTTCGCGGACGTCGTGGGCCTGTTCATCCTGGTGCCACTGGTCGGCGTGTTCCTGCTCGACTGAGCTCCAGCCGCCCTGCGTCAGCCCTCGCGTGTCACGACCAGGGCCACCTCGAGGAGCACCGGCCCCTGGGGTTCGCGCTGGCTGACCCCGAGCTCCCGGGTGAGCGTGAGATCCGTGGCACCGCCGACCTCCAACGACACCGCGACGGTCCCCTCCGCCAGCTCGCCCGGCCCGGCCACCACCCGTGGCGGGGTGGTCGAGGGGTCCTCGGCGCCGTCGAACCACGCGACCAGCCGCTGCCCTTCGCCGAGCGCGTCGAGACCTGCCAGGGTCAGCGTGACGTACTCGCCGTCGGTGACGACCCGGCCCTCGAGACCGCTGGCCAACCGCGGCTCCAGCTCGACCCCGGTCGCCAGTCGCGCGAGGGCATCGCCCTGCGCCTCGGCCACGCCGAGGTAGGCCGTCGCCGCGCTGCGCAGGTGCAGGTTCCAGAAGGCCATCGCGGTCGCCAGGGCGAGGACCACCAGCACCGCCACCGTGACGTGGCCGACCCCGATCCTGGAGGTGCCGACGGGGTCGCCGTCGGGCTCGGCCTGCCGACTGACCTCGGTGCGGACCGGGGTGCGAGCACGCTCGTCACGCTCCGCGGCGGCCAGATCATCGGCGATACCGTGCAGTTCCGCCACGCGGGTGCGGCACTCGGGACAGCTGTGCAGGTGGTCGCGGAACTCCGCGGACTGCCTGGCGGTCAGGCCGCCGAGCACATGCCCGACCGCCAGCTCCTCGTACCGACCGTGGGTGTCCGCCATCACGGGCAGCGTACGCCCTCGACTGGGGCGGTGTCGGCTCTGGCCGGTCCGCGCACCGGGGTGAGCGACGGCGGTGAGCGCCGATCGGCCCAGATCGGCCTGTGCTCAGCAGGGCGAGCCGGACAGGTACTGGCGAGGGTTCACCGCGGTGCCACCGACCCGGGTCTCGAGGTGGAGGTGGGCGCCGGTGGTGTTGCCCGTCGTCCCGACGTAGCCGATGACCTGGCCCTGGGCGACCCGGGCTCCCTGACCCACCGCGAACCGGCTCTGGTGGGCGTAGGCGGACACCACCCCGTTGCCGTGATCGATCAGGGTGATCTGCCCGTAGCCACCCTGCCAGCCGGCGAAGATCACGGTGCCACCCCTGATCGCGCGGATCGGCGTGCCCGTCGGGGCTCCCAGGTCGATGCCCCGGTGCAGACGCCCCCACCGCGGTCCGTACTCGGAGGTGACGGGGGCGCACATCGGCCAGCTGTAGCCCCCGGCCGCTGTCGGGCTCGGCGACGGCGGAGCCGTCGCCACCGACTGGCTGGCCTGCCGACGCTCGGCGGCCCGTCGCTCCTCCGCGGCACGCCGCGCCGCCGCCTGCTGCCGTTCGACGAGGGCTGCCAGCTCCTCCTCCTCAGCCTCGAGGTCATCGCGCTGCACCGACAGGTCCTCGGCCCGCTGCCGGGCGTCGGCCGCGGCCAGCGCGCGGCTGCGGCGCAGGTCCTCGACCTCGGCCAGGATCTCCTCCTGCTCAGCTAGCTGGGCCTCCAGTCGTTCCTGCTCGGCCACGACGACGGCCCGCTGGGCCAGCACGGCGGTCTCGACCGCGCCCAGACGCTCGATGTCGACCTGATCGCCGGCCAGGACCCGGTCGAGCAGCTCGGTACGGGCGATCACCTCGTCCGCCGCCTCGGCGTTGAGCAGCGCCTCGAAGGTGAGATCCGGTCCCTGCTTGAAGAGCCGGGCGACGCGGTCGGAGAACGCCGCCTCCAGCTCGGCCTGGTCCTCCTCCACCTCGGCGAGCCGGCGCTGGGCGTCGCGGACCACGATGCGCTGCCGCTCGACCGCGGTCGCGACCTCGTTGACGATCTCCTCGATCGCTGCGAGCCGGTCCTCGGCATCGGCCAGCGCTGCTTCGCGCGTGCGCACCTCGCGGTCGGCCTCGTCCACCTCGGTGCGGACACGTTCCAGCGCCGCCCTGGCCTCCGCCAGCTCGCGCTCCGCCTGGGTCTGCGCGCCTGCCACGCCGACAGGGAGCCCGACGAGCGACCCCACCACCCCGAGCAGCAGCGCGACCACGCTGAGGAGCCAGCCGGTGCGGGCGTCGACGCGCATGGACCCCTCCGTCGCGGTGGTCAGGTGATGACGGCGGACCGTCGAGCGCCCCCGCACGACGGTCCTCCCCGAACGGGCGGGCGAGACCCTACCCCCTGGCCACTGCGTCGTGGGCGCCAGCCTGGTCGTTGGGACGCTGACAGCGGCTCCCGGAGGCGGCGGCGGCGGTTGGTACCCTCCGCCTTCGGCCACCATCCGGGGCCACAGGTCGGGGGTCCCGCTCCATGGCATCGAGTTCCACCGTCTCTCGCCGCGCGCGCACGCTCAGCATCGCGGCCGGTGGGCTCGTGGCCGTCCTGCTCATCGCGCTCGGCACGCTGTGGTTCGTGCAGCGTGACGCCGTGCTCCCCAACACCTCGGTGGCGGGCGTCGACATCTCCGGGTTGTCGCCGGACGAGGTCCGCGACCGCCTCGCCGACACGGTCGAGGCGCGGGAGACCGACCCCGTGACCTTCGCCTTCGAGGATGAGGAGCATGTGCTCGTTCCCCGGGAGGCCGGCTTCCGCATCGACGTCGACGGCACCGTCGACGCCGCCATGGCCCGCGGTCGCTCCGGGCTCCCCGGCGACATCCTCACCCGGCTCCGAGCGTTCCGCCAGCCAGCCGACCTCGACCTCGTCGAGGTCACCGATCGGGATGTGATCACCGAGTGGGTTGAGTCGCTGGCGGACCGGCTGGACCGACCCGAGGTCCGCGGCGGCGTCGCCATCGACACCGGCCAGGTCGAGGTCCTCACGACCCCGTCCCAGGGCGAGGTGGTGGTCGACCGCGACACGACGGTCCAGTTGGCGGTCAGCGCCGTCCGTGCCCCCGGCCCCGACGCCTTCGACCTCCCGGCGGCGACGACGCCCCAGCCGATCGCCGACGAGGAGATCGCGACCACCGCCGCGCAGGTGGAGCGGGCCGTGGCAGCGCCGCTGCTCCTGCAGGCCGATGACGACGCGTCGCTCGAGCTGGCGCCGGCGGACCTCGCCGCGCTGATCACGATCGAGGAGCACGGCGATGTTCCCGGAGCGATCGAGCTCCAGCTGGTGGTGACCCCGGAGCGCGTCGAGGAGGTCATCGGTGAGCTCGGCGCTGCCCGGTTCGACATCAGCCCGACCCGGGCCTCCTACGCCGCGAGCCGCACCCCTCCAACGACCTTCGATGCCCAGCTCGACGCCACCTTCCGTCCGGTCAGCGCCTCGGTGGCAGTGGAGCCCGGCCGCACGGGCCGGGCCTTCGACGCCGAGCTGGCGGCCCTCCAGCTGACCGAGCTGCTGCGGGAGGGCATCCGCGAGGCCCGGCTGCGGCTGGCGGAGGTCGAGTCCGACTTCCCCACCTCGCGCGCCGAGGAGCTCAGACCGACCCATGTGATCGGCACCTTCACGACCTACTACCAGGCCGGCCAGACCCGCAACCGGAACATCCAGCTGCTGGCCGATGTCATCGATGGCGCGCTGGTGCTGCCCGGGGAGCAGTTCTCGATCAACGAGATCTCCGGTGAGCGCAGCTGCGACAAGGGCTACGAGCCCGCCGGGACGATCGTGCGGGGCGAGCTCGTCGACACCTGCGGTGGTGGGACCTCACAGTTCGGGACGACGACCTTCAACGCGGCCTTCTTCGCCGGGGTCCAGCTCGACCAGTGGCGCGCCCACTCCTGGTACATCAGCCGCTACCCGATCGGCCGGGAAGCCACCCTGTCCTACCCCGTCCTGGATGTGCGCTTCACCAACAACACCGACGGCGCCATCCTGGTCAAGACCGCCCACACCTCCACGTCGGTGACCGTGACCCTCTACGGCATCCCACGGGCGACGGCGGTGTCGGCCAGTCACAGCGAGCGCACCCAGCCCCGCCCCTTCCAGACCGAGATCCGCACCACCTCCGAGCTGGTGCGGGGCCGGGAACGGGTGGTCCAGTCCGGCACCGACGGGTTCACCGTGACCGTCACCCGGACCGTGGAGCTGGTCGGTGGGGGCACGGAGACCCGGACCATCACCACCGTCTACGTCCCCCAGACGCGCATCATCGAGCGTGGCACGGCGACCCGGGCCGCCCCTCCCCCACCGCCACCCGACGACGACGGGGACGATGACGGGGACGATGACGAACCCGACGACGAACCCGACGACGAGGACTGATGCCCGTCGCGGGTCAGGGCGACCGGTCGATCCGTCGCCGCCGGACCCCTGGCGGCCGTCCCCACACCTCCACGTGCATCGTCTCGGGCCTGCGGGCGTCCCCGTCCCCCGCCGTGACCTCCAGGCGGAGCAGCGGACGCTCCCACCGACCACCCGGCTCCGCCAACCACCCTTCGAGCACGGCGCGCACCTCGGCGCCGCCATCGATGCGGGGGGCGAGCCGGGCGGCGACCGTGCGATCGAGATAGCCGATCCGCCAGGGACGACCCTCACCATCCTCCACCCACACGGCGATCGCGAGCGGGTCGGCCGGGTTGGTGGGCTCCCGTGCCACGGAGGCCGGCCGGCCGGGCTCCAGCGCCTCCGGCGGGGTGGGCCCCGCGAAGGCGTGGCCCCGCAACGGGGTCCGGAAGGTGCGCGCCGGTGGTTCGGGCCGGGGCTCTGCGCCCTCCGCTCCCCCGTCGCGATCCGGCTCCTCCCGGCCGCGGCTCACCGGCCACCTCGCC
>SLQK01000052.1 GCA_007131525.1 Nitriliruptoraceae bacterium
ATGGTCGAGGTGTGGCGCACCGCGGTGCGCTTCGACCCCGACCGCGGGACCGCACGCACCTGGATCCTGACGATGGCCCACCGCCGGGCCATCGACCGCGTGCGCTCCGAGCAGGCCTCCCGCGACCGCACCCAGCGGGTCGCCGACCAGCAGCACGTCCGGGACTTCGACGAGGTCAGCGAGCGGGTCGAGCTCGACTTCGAGCACGAACAGGTCCGCACGGCCCTGTCGACCCTCACCGAGCTGCAGCGCCAGGCGGTGGAGCTCGCCTACTACCAGGGCTACACCTACCGGGAGGTCGCCGAGCTGCTGGGCGCCCCGCTGGGCACGGTCAAGACGCGGATGCGCGACGGGTTGATCCGCCTGCGTGACGCCCTGGGGGTGGCGGGATGAGCCAGCGCCCCGACCTGCACACCCTCACCGGTGCCTACGCCGTCGATGCCCTCCCCGGGGACGAACGGCAGCGGTTCGAGGACCACCTCGCCGTCTGCGACGCCTGTGAGCAGGAGGTCCTCGAGCTCCAGGCCACCGCAGCGCGCCTCGGTGCGACCTCCGTGGCAGCGCCGCCGCCGGCCCTGCGGAGCCGGATCCTGGCGGAGATCGACGGTGTGCGCCAGGAGCGCCCGGCGCCGATCGTCGTGCCCGACGAGCTGGCCGCCCGCCGGACCACGCCGCGGTGGGTCGCTGCCACCCTGGGGGCGGCGGCAGCCGTGCTGCTGCTCGCCGTCGGCGGGCTCGTCGTGGTCGTCACCTCACTGCAGGAGCAGGTCGCCGGCCTCGAGGTGGCCGCCGGGGCCGCCGCGCAGGCCAACGACGAGCTCGCCGTCATGAGCGCCCGCCTGGCCGAGCTGGAGCAGCAGGCGGCGGACGCGACGACCCTGACCACCTCCGCCCTGGCCGACGTCCTGGCCGCACCCGACGCGATCACCGTGTCGGTGACCCACGGGGACATGCTGGGGCGGGTCGTGGCCTCGCCGACCCGGGGGGAGGCGGTGTTCGTCGCCGAGGGATGGGAGCCCGCCCCCCACGAGCACACCTACGAGCTGTGGTTGATCACCCCCGACGGGGCCGTCCCGGCGGGGCTGTTCGACCCGGACGACCGTGGCCGCGCCACCCGGGTGATGACCGGCGACATGGCACGCGCCACCGCGGTCGGCATCACGATCGAACCCGAAGGCGGCTCCCCGGTGCCCAGCGACGAGCCGATGATGCTCCTGCGGCTGAGCTGACCGGCCCCACGGTCCGTCGTGGCCGGCGCCGGGCGGCGGCGTCGGGAGCTGTCCCGGTTCACCGCGACCGGTGGGCGGTCAGGACGAGCTGCTCGAGGCGCTCCCGTGACGCCTTGCCCATCGCATCACGCGGCAGCTCCGCGACGACCACCAGGGACGCCGGCGCGTAGGCGGCCGGTGCCAGCCGGCGGACGTGGGCCCGCAGCTCGTCCAGGCTCGGCGGTGACGTGGGGTCGGTCGGCACCACCACCGCTGCGGGGACCTGGCCCCACCGCGGGTCCGCGACCGCGACCACCGCGGCGTCGGCCACCCCAGGGTGGGTCAGCAGCCGCTGGAGGACCGCCGCCAGCGGCACGTTCTCCCCGCCAGAGACCAGGACCTCGTCGATGCGGCCGAGGACCTCCAGCCGACCGTCGGTCAGCCGCCCGCGGTCGCTGGTCGTCAGCCACCCGTCCGCGTCCAGCGGGCACCACGACCCCAGCCGGCCCTGGTCGTCCCGGGCCCGGTAGCCGTGGAGCAGGACCGGACCACGCAGGGCGATCAGGCCGTCGGGGTCGCTGATGGCCACCTCGACGTCGCGGAGGGGCACGCCGTCGTAGACGCAGCCACCGACCGTCTCGGTCATGCCGTAGGACCGCACCACCCGCGCGCCGGCGGCTGCCGCCCGGTCCAGCAACCCCTCCGGGGCCGCCGCGCCGCCGAGCAGGATCGTGGCGAAGCGGTGCACCGGCGCTCCCTGCTGCAGGAGGCGGTCGAGCTGGCTGGGTACCAGCGCCACGTGCTCGACGTCGAGGTCGGCGACGGCCGCGGTGTCGGCGGCGACCACCGCTCGCGTCCCGAGCGCGGCGGCCCGCAGGTGCACGCTGATGCCGGCGACGTGATGGGTGGGCAGCGCGAGGCCCCAGCGCTCACCCGGCTGTGCCCCGAGCCGCTCGAGGCTGGCCTGCACCGACGCGTGCACCGCCGCGTGGCCCAGCTCCACCCCCTTCGGCACCCCGGTGCTCCCTGAGGTCGGCACGACCAGGGCCACCTCGTCGTCCACCGGGGCGGGGTCGTCCAGCCGCGTGATCGTCGGGCGACCGTCCGCGCCGAGCTCCACCAGCGCGGCGGGTGCCAACCGCTCCAGCAGCGACCGGATGACCGGGGTAGGGGCGTCCTCGGGGAGCACGAGGGCCGCCGAGCCCCGCTCCCAGCACCAGACCAGGAGGTCACCCGTGGCCGCCCGGTCGACCCGGAGCGCGGAGAGCTCGGCCACGGCGTTCGGCTCCTGAGGGTGGTGGGATGCCCTGCGGTAGCGTACGACGCTGCCCACCCTCCGACCGGGAGCGCACCGTGGTCTCCGAGCTGTTCGACCCCGACCGTTGGCGGGACGTGGGCGAGATCACGGGGCTGACCGACCTGACCTACCACCGGGCCGTCGATCCCGGCACGGGTGCGGACCTGCCCGTGGTCCGGGTGGCCTTCGACCGGCCGGAGATCCGCAACGCCTTCCGACCCCACACCGTCGACGAGCTGCTGCGGGTCCTCGAGCACGCCCGGACCAGCTCGGATGTCGGCTGCGTCCTGCTGACCGGGAACGGTCCCTCACCCCGCGATGGCGGGTGGGCGTTCTGCTCCGGCGGCGACCAGCGCATCCGCGGGCGGGACGGCTACCGCTACACGGGTGCGCCGGGGCAGGAGACCGCCGCCGACATCGACCCCGCCCGATCCGGCCGCCTCCACATCCTCGAGGTCCAACGCCTGATCCGCATGATGCCGAAGGCCGTGATCTGCGTGGTCCCTGGCTGGGCAGCGGGTGGGGGGCACTCGCTCCACGTGGTCTGCGACCTGACGATCGCCAGCCGTCAGCACGGACGCTTCAAGCAGACCGACCTCGATGTCGCCTCCTTCGACGGCGGCTTCGGGTCCGCCTACCTCGCCAAGCAGGTGGGGCAGAAGTTCGCCCGCGAGATCTTCTTCCTCGGCGACGTCTACGGCGCCGAGGACGCGCACCGCATGGGCATGGTCAACGCGGTGGTCGACCACGCCGAGCTGGAGGCGACCGCCCTCGACTGGGCGCTGCGCATCACCGCCAAGTCGCCGACGGCGCTGAGGATGCTGAAGTACGCGCTGAACGCCACCGACGACGGGCTGGTGGGCCAGCAGGTGTTCGCGGGGGAGGCCACCCGCCTGGCCTACATGACCGACGAGGCCGCGGAGGGGCGGGACAGCTTCCTGGAGAAGCGCGATCCCGACTGGTCGCCGTTCCCGTACCACTACTGATGCACCCCTTCCTCGAGGCCGCCCGACCCCGGACCCTGCCGGCGGCGGTCGCCCCCGTCGTCGTCGGGACCTTCGCCGCCGCGGCCCCCACGCCGGCGCTGGACGTGGGCCGGGCCGCGCTCGCGCTGATCGTGGCCGTGTCGCTGCAGGTCGCGGTGAACTACGCCAACGACTACTTCGACGGGGTCAGGGGGGTGGACACCGAGGACCGGGCCGGACCCCGACGGGCCGTGGCCAGCGGCCTCATCACGCCCTCGGCCATGAAGGCGGCGATCGCCGCCGCCCTGCTCGTGGCGGCGCTCGCCGGGGTGACCTTGGCGATGCTGGTGGGCTGGGAGCTGCTGCTGGTGGGGGCCGTCGCGATCCTGGCGACGCTCGGCTACAGCGGTGGGCCGCGGCCCTACGCCTCCTACGGGCTGGGCGAGGTGATGGTGTTCCTCTTCTTCGGGCTCGTGGCCACGACCGGCTCCGCCTACGTGCAGGACGGTCGGGTGACGCTCCTGCCGGTCCTGGCCGCGATCCCGATGGGGTTGTTCGCCGTCGCGCTGCTGGTGGTCAACAACCTCCGCGACATCCCGACCGACGAGCAGGTCGGCAAGGTGACCCTGGCCGTCAGGCTCGGTGACCGCCAGACCCGGGTCCTGTTCGGCATGCTGATCGCCGGGGCCTACCTGAGCCTCGCGCCGATCGGGCTGTTCGCCGCCAACCTGTGGTTCCTCGTGCCGCTGCTGAGCCTGTGGGCGGCCCGTCGGGCGCTGGCGATCGTGCGTGATGCCGTCACCCCGAGCGCGCTCATCCCGGCGCTGACGGCCACCTCGCAGACCCAGGTGCTGTTCGCCGGGTTCCTGACCATCGCCCTGCTGATGAACCGGATCGCGGTCGAGGGCGGTGCGGTGTGAACGCCGAGGGTGTGGACCTGCTGCGCCCCTTCCGGGTCCCGATGCGCCGCCGCTTCCGGGGGGTGACCGAGCGCACCGGGGTGCTGCTGCGCGGCCCGGCCGGGTGGGGCGAGTTCTCGCCCTTCCCCGAGTACGGGCCCGCCTACGCGTCGCGCTGGCTGGCCGCCGCGGTGGGCGCGGCGACCACGCCCTTCCCGCCGGCGCTGCGGGACCGGGTGCCGGTCAACACCACGGTGCCCGCGGTCGATCCCGCCACCGCCCACGACCTGGTCGCGGCCAGCGGCTGCGCGACCGCCAAGGTCAAGGTCGCCGAGTCCGGGCAGGAGCTGGCGGTCGATGTGGAGCGTGTCGCCGCCGTCCGCTCGGCCCTGGGGCCGGCGGGGGCGATCCGGATCGACGCCAACGGCGCGTGGGACGTGGAGACCGCGGTGCTGGCCATCGTCCGGCTCGATCGGGCCGCGGCCGGGCTCGAGTACGTCGAGCAGCCCTGCCGCAGCCTCGACGAGCTGCGCGAGGTCCGCCGCCGGGTCGCGGTACCCCTGGCTGCGGATGAGTCCGTCCGCACCGCCGAGGACCCGTTGAGGATCGCGGGGCTCGACGCGGTCGACCTGATCGTCGTCAAGGTGCAGCCGCTCGGCGGCGTGACCCGCGCCCTCGAGGTGATCGCTGAGGCCGGGCTGCCCGCGGTGGTGTCCTCAGCGCTGGAGACCTCGGTGGGACTCGCGGCCGGTGTCGCGCTGGCGGCTGCGCTGCCGGAGCTGCCCTACGCCTGCGGGCTCGGGACGGCCACGCTGCTGTCCGGCGACCTCACCGATCGGCCGCTGACCCCCGAAGGC
>SLQK01000324.1 GCA_007131525.1 Nitriliruptoraceae bacterium
CCAGAGGATCCACCAGGCGACCGCCGCGGTCGCGATGACGCCGACGAGGGTCGCGCCACCGAGCGCGAGCAACCACTGTGGTCCGGTCAACGGGGTCCTCCTGACGACGTGGAGCCAGCCGGGCCGTCAAGCCTAGACGGGTGCGTCGCCGCGCTCCGAGCGGGCGCTACCGTCACAGGCGACGCAGCCCGGAGAGGTCGCATGACAGCCAGCCGGCGGCGCAGCGGCGCCGACGACGACCCACCACCTGACCAGCCCTTGGAGGGTGAGTGGCACTACCGCACGTCCCTGCGGGACGGTCGTGACATCCTGCTCCGTTCGATCCGACCCTCGGATCGGGAGCGGATGATCGCGGGCCTCCGGCGGCTGTCGCCGGCGTCCCGCTACCTGCGGTTCCACGCTCCGATCGACCAGCTCAGCGACGCGCAGCTCGAGTACCTGACCGACGTCGACCATCACGACCACGAAGCGATCGTGGCCCTCGACCTCACGGATCTCGAGGTGCCTGGCGTCGGGGTCGCCCGCTACATCCGGGAGCCCTACGAGCCGACCGTCGCGGAGGCGGCCATCACCGTGGCGGACGAGTACCACGGGCAGGGCGCCGGCACCATCCTGCTGGGAGCGCTGGCTGCCCGGGCCCGGGACGCCGGCATCGAGGTGTTCCGCAACTACGTGCTCGACGGCAACAGCGCCATGCTCGAGGTGTTCGACCACCTCGGGGCCGAGCGGGAGCGGGAGGCCGACGGCCTCTGGCGGGTCGACCTCAAGGTGCCGGATAGCCCCGACGACGTGCCCTCCTCCCCCGCTGGTCGCGCGTTCCTCGAGGCCGCGCGTTCCGAGAACGTGCTGGCCAGCATCTTTCCCCCGATCTGGAGCCGCTGGCGTCGTCGGCGCGACGGCGGGGCCTCCGCCGCCGGCGAGGATGATCTGGAGGAGCGCATCCAGACCGAGCTCCTCGACAGCCAGCAGGAGCTGGACGACTGGCTGCGGTCCCGGGACAAGCGGTGACCGAGGCCTCCTCCGCGGCCGGTCCCTTCCAGGCCGGTGGGGCACCCCGTGGGCACACCTCGATCCGTCGCGCGAACCACCGTCGCGACCAGCTGCGCCGCCGGCTGCCCCGGCTGCTGTTCGGGCTGGTGCTGTGCGGCCTGGGGATCGCCTCGATGGTGGCGGCCGACCTCGGTCTCGGCCCCTGGGACGTGCTGCATCAGGGCCTGTCCCGGTTGTCGGGTGTCCCCATCGGCATGGTCGGCATCCTGGTCGGCCTCGTCGTGCTCGGGCTCTGGCTCCCGCTGCGGGAGCGCCCGGGACTCGGGACCGTGCTCAACGTGGTGATCATCGGCGTCGTCATCGACCTGACCCTGCTCGTGCTGTCGACGCCGGGAGCACTGTGGCTGCGCACGTTGATGATGCTCGCCGGACCGGTGCTGTTCGCGATCGGCTCCGGCTTCTACATCGGCGCCGGGTTGGGTCCGGGTCCCCGCGACGGGGTCATGACCGGTCTCGCGCGCCGCGGCGTGCCGGTCGGGGTCGCCCGGGCGGCGATCGAGATCAGCGTGCTCGTGGGCGGCTGGCTGCTCGGTGGCACCGTGGGCGCCGGGACGCTGGTGTTCGCCTTCGGGATCGGACCGTTGGTCCACGTGTTCCTGCCCCGGCTGAGCCTCGCCGACGCGGTGGACGCTGGCAGCGGCGGCTGATCCGTCGCCGCTCAGCGGCAGACCGGGCTGATCGTCGGCCAGGGGTTGACCCACATGCCCCCGTGCCGCCGGCCGAGGTGCAGGTGGGGCGGGGTGGTCCGGGCGTTGCCGGTGTTGCCCACCGTGCCGATGACCTGGCCACGGCTCACGCTCACGCCGGGTTGGATGCCGTCGGCGACGGTGTGGAGGTGGGCGTTGTACCACTCGCTGCCGTCGCCGATGCGGTAGGTGACCGTGATCCCGCCGAGGCTCGTCGGTGCCGACGGTGGGTTCCACCGGACGACGGTGCCGTCGGCGACCGCGACGACGGGGGTGCCGGTGGTCGCGAAGAGGTCGTTGCCCTGGTGGAACCGGCCACCGGACCGCGGGTAGCCCCAGTCGTTGGAGAAGTCCCGACCAGCCACGGCACCCTGCACCGGGCACACGATGCCCGGTACCGCCGGGCCTCCACCGGCGCCGGGCGTGCTGAGCCGTCCGCCGCTGGCGTTCCCTGCGCTGCCGGAACTCGCCGCCGCCGCACGTGCGGCCTCCTCGGCCGCGCGCCGCTCGGCCTCACGGCGGGCCGCTTCCTCGGCGGCCCTGGCCCTGGACAGCTCGGTCTGCAGGGCCGCCTGCCGCGTCTGGACGCGGCCGAGCATCGCCGCGGTCTCGGCCTCCGTGGTGCGCAGCTCGGCGACCATGGCGAGCTGGGTCCGCTCAGCCTCGGCGACCTCCTCGGCCACCGCGGCTGCCTCGGCGCGCAGATCCTCGACGGTCCGCAACGTGGCGGCGGCCAGCGCCTCGGCCTGCAGTGCCTCGGCCCGAGCGACCGCGGCATCCCGGGTGCGTTGCTCCCGGGCAGCGCGCAGCTCGAACACCGCCTTCACGGTGGAGTCCTGGACATCCACGACGATCTCGAGCTGCCTCATCCCGACCGAGAAGGCGTTCGGGTCCTGGGCCCGCCGCATGATCTCGAGCGCCATCGCTCCCGCCTGGGCACCGCTGGAGCCGTACTTGAAGGTGTGGACCAGGTGGTCGGCCAGCAGCAGCTCCTGCTCGGCGAGCTCCTCCTCGGCCGCAGCCAGCAGCTCCTTCGCGCGCTCGTGGGCACGCTCGGCGGTGTCACGCTCCTCCTCGGCCTCGGTCAGCGCCAGCTCGGCGAGGGCGACCTGCCCCTCCGCGGCCGTCAGCCGCGAGCGGGCGTCCTCCAGGCGGGCACCGACCGCGGCCAGCTCCTCCTCGGCCTGGCTGAGCTCGCCCCTGACCGTGCCGAGCTCACCAGCCAGCCCGCGCCGCTGCCGTTCCGCGTCCTCGAGCTCGCGCTGCACCTCGCTGCTCGATCGCTCCTGGGCGCCGACCGGAGGTGACGGTGCGACGAGTCCGAGCATCGGTGGCAGGAACCCCAGGACCACCACGACGATCAGCACACGGTGGCCGACCCGCCCCCGTCCGGCACCGCCACCCATCCTGTGCTGTGTCACCGCGTCCACCGTGTCGGGGCCTCGTCGTTGTTGCGTATGTATACCAACGTGGCTCATGTTGCCAGTGTGGTCGTACGACCACCGCACCCCCGAGGCATCGACCCGACGCCGCCGCGCCTTGACCGCTCCGGTGACCGATCCCCCGACCCCGGGTCGATCCGGTGCCGACCGAGGCCGCACCGTAGCCGCCGGGTGGCCGCGGACCGCGGCACCGTGACCCCGGTCGGGCCAAGTGGTGGAACGAACTGGGACCGGTCGTTCCGCTCCAGCTAGCGTCGGGTCCGGCAACGTGCCCGGCGGTGAACCAGGGAGGCGACCGTGACGGACAGCGAGGTGCTGCGCATCGGGAACGGCTCCGGGTTCTACGGCGACCGGTTCGAGGCCATGGCGGAGCTGGTCGAGGGTGGCCCGCTGGACGTCCTGACCGGCGACTACCTCGCCGAGCTCACGATGCTGATCCTGTGGCGGACCCGGCAGCGGGCGCCGGAGGCCGGGTACGCGCGCACGTTCCTGCGCCAGGCCAGGGAGCTCCTGCTGCCCTGCCTCGACCGCGGCATCCGGATCGTGGTCAACGCCGGCGGCCTCAACCCCACGGGCTTGGTGGACGCGCTCCGCGAGCTCGGCCGGGAGCTCGGCCGGGACCCGGCGATCGCCGCCGTCACGGGCGACGACCTCCTCCCCCGGCTCGAGGAGCTGACCGACCAGGGGCGCGCCCCGGTGCACCTGCGCACCGCACGACCGCTGGCCGACCTCGGCGTCCCCCCGATCACCGCCAACGCCTACCTCGGTGCCCGAGGCATCGCCCGCGCGCTCGCGGCGGGGGCCGATGTGGTCGTCACGGGTCGTGTCACCGATGCGAGCCTGACCGTGGGCCCGGCGATGTGGCGGTTCGGTTGGTCGCCCCAGGACCTCGACCCCATCGCCGGAGCGATGGTCGCCGGCCACGTCATCGAGTGCGGCGCCCAGGCCACCGGCGGCAACTACTCGTTCTTCACCGAGGTGCACGGCCTCGAGCGACCGGGCTTCCCCCTGGCAGAGATCGAGGCCGACGGCAGCGCGGTGATCACCAAGCATCCGGGCACCGGCGGTGCGGTCACCGTCGAGACCGTCACCGCGCAGTTCCTCTACGAGATCGACGGGCCGCGCTACCTCAACCCCGACGTGGTGGCCCGCTTCGACACCCTCGAGCTCACCCAGGAGGGTGCGGACCGCGTTCGGTTGTCCGGCTGCCGCGGTGAGCCCGCACCGGCCGACCGCAAGGTGGGGATCCTGGTGCAGGGCGGCTACCGGAACGAGGTCACCTTCATACTCACCGGCCTCGACGTCGAGGAGAAGGCACAACTCGCCGAGCGAGCCCTGTGGGCGGGACTGCCCGGGGGCCGGGACGCCTACGACGAGGTGGCGGTGCGGCTGCTGCGCGCCGACCGCGAGGACCCGCGACATACGACCGAGGCGGTATCGCTGCTCACCATCGCCGTCGCGGACACCGACCAGCGCGCGGTCGATGCGCTCTCCCGCGCAGCGGTCGAAACCGCCCTGGCCTCCTACCCCGGGCTGTACGTCACCGCGCCCCCGGGGCGGGCCAGCACCGTCGCGGTGTTCTGGCCCACCCTGCTGCCCGCGGGAGAGCTGTCCCAGCAGGTGCGCCTGGGCGAGGAGTCCTGGACGGTCGCCGAAACGCTGCCCGCCGACGTGGACGTCGGGCCCGCCGACCCGCCGCCGCTGCCCGAGCCCGGGCCCGCGAGCGCGCACGGCCAGCGGCTCGCGCTGGGCCGGCTGGTGGGCACCCGTTCCGGGGACAAGGGCGGCAACGCCACCCTCGGCGTCTGGGCCCGGGACGAGGAAACCTTCGCGTGGCTGTCTGGCTTCCTGACGGTCGAGCGGCTCCGGGAGCTGCTGCCCGAGGCCGCCGACTGCGAGATCCGACCCTGGTGGCTACCCAACCTGCGCGCGGTCGGGTTCACCATCGTGGGGCTGCTGGGTCACGGGGTCGCCGCCAACCTCGACCTCGACGCCCAGGCGAAGGGGCTCGGCGAGCTCCTACGGGCCCGCGTGGTCGAGG